>JASLCW010000270.1 GCA_030151765.1 Marmoricola sp. | reverse complement strand
CCAGTCGAAGCTGACGCCGTACTTGCGGAAGGACTCGTACTGCGTCTCGATGTTGGCGTAGGTGTACTCAGCCGGGTGGGTGTCGTTCTTGATGGCGGCGTTCTCCGCGGGCAGACCGAACGAGTCCCAGCCCATCGGGTTGAGTACGGCGTACCCGCGCAGTCGCCAGTAGCGGGCGATCACGTCGTGCAGCGCCATCACCTCGGCGTGACCCATGTGGAGGTCACCGCTCGGGTAGGGGAACATCGTCAGCGCATAGCGCTTCTCCCGCTCGCCCGACAGGACGGCGGCGTCGTCGGCGCGGAAGGCCTGCAACTCGTCCCACACGGGGAGCCACTTCGCCTCGGCCGCGTGGACGTCGTACCCGGTCTGCTCTTCTCGCTCGCTCATCGTGCCGCGATTCTACGGTGAGCGGCGCCGGCTCACTCGACCGGCCGACGCCCGGCAGCCTCGTCGACCGCCGCCTTGTCCCGCTCGATCTCCTCCTCGTCGACGACGATCGGCCGGGTCCGCGCCCAGACGAGGAAGAGCACGCCGATGATCACGAGGGCGATGCCCACCCAGACATTGGCATTGATGCCGCCGGCCTTGTCGATCTCGTGCTGGGAGGTTCCCACGATGCCGACGATCAGCAGGATCGCGCCGTACAGCCCGAGCAGGGCGCCGATGATGTTCCGGATGTCGAAGAGGCCGGCGCTGTGGACCTTGGGATTGCTGTCGGTCATGTCCGGCTCCTCAGTGGAAGATCGCGTTCAGGATGACGACCAGGACGAGCGAGACCCCGGCCAGTTTCGTCGGTGCCAGCCACCAGTGCGGCTCGTGGTCGTCGGCGAGGTCCTCCCTGGGCGTCAGGCCGTAGACCAGGCCGCGGAGTTCGGACTCCGCCCGCGGCTGCGTCACCTGGGTGACGACGATGCTCAGCACGATGTCGACCACGAAGGCGGCACCGGCCGCGACGAAGGCGGCGCCCTGACCCTTGAGGTCGTCGAAGACGCCGACGCCCCGACTCAGGCTGCCGAGGGCGTCGTGGCTCAGGATCGCGACGACGACCGCGGTCAGCGTGCCGCCGACGAGGCCGACCCAGCCGGCCGTCGCACTCATCCTCTTCCAGAACATGCCGAGGATGAAGGTCGCGAAGAGCGGTGCGTTGAAGAAGCCGAAGAGCGTCTGCAGGTAATTCATCATGTTGCTGAACTGGCCGGCCAGCAGCGACGTACCGACCGCGATCACGGTGGCGCCTAGGGTGGCGAGCCGGCCGAGCCGGGTGTAGTAGGCGTCGGGTCGGTCGCGATCGACGTAGGTCTGCCAGATGTCGTAGCTGAAGACCGTGTTGAAGGCGGAGATGTTCGCCGCCATGCCGGCCATGAAGGCGGCGAGCATGCCCGCGATCGCGATGCCCAGCAGGCCGTTTGGCAGCAGGTCGCGCATCAGGAGCAGCAACGAGTCGTTGTAGTCGACCTGTCCGCCCTTGCCGCCATTGGCCTTGTACTGCGCCAGCTGCGGAACGAGTACGGCGGCGATCATGCCGGGAATGATGATGATGAACGGGATGAACATCTTCGGGAAGGAGCCGATGATCGGCGCCCGTCGCGCGGAGTTCATGTTCTTGCTGGCCATCGCGCGCTGCACCTCGACGAAGTTCGTCGTCCAGTAGCCGAAGGAGAGCACGAAGCCGAGGCCGAGCACGATGCCGATCACCGACCAGAACGACGAGCCGAAGCTGGTCAGCGACGTACCCGGCCAGGAGCGCAACTGATCGGAGGTCTGCGCCGCCGCCATCTTGTCCTTGAGCCCGCCCCAGCCGCCGACCTTGTTGAGCGCGATCACCGTCAGCGGCAGCAGCGCCGCCACGATCACGAAGAACTGCAGCACCTCGTTGTAGATCGCCGCCGACAGACCTCCGAGAGTGATGTACGAGAGCACGATCACCGCGGCCACGATCGTCGAGACGAAGATCGGCCAGCCCAGCAAGGTGTTGACGATGGTGGCGAGCAGGTAGAGGTTGACGCCGGCGATCAGCACCTGCGCCAGCGCGAAGCTGATCGAGTTGACCAGGTGCGCACCCGGACCGAAGCGACGCAGCATGAATTCAGGGACCGAGCGCACCTTCGACCCGTAGTAGAAGGGCATCATCACGACGGCGAGGAAGAGCATCGCCGGGATCGCGCCGATCCAGTAGTAGTGGAAGGTGGGCATACCGAGCTGGGCGCCGTTGGCTGACATGCCCATGATCTCGACCGCGCCGAGGTTCGCCGAGATGAAGGCCAGTCCCGTCACCCATGCCGGAAGGGATCGTCCGGAGAGGAAGAAGTCGAGGCTGCTGGAGACCGAACGACGGGCCATCAGGCCGATGCCGAGTACGAAGACGAAGTACAACGCGATCAACACGTAGTCGACCCAGTTCGCGTCGAGCCGAAGCACGGACGTCTCGAGTACTGCCATTACCGTCCTCCCGAGTCGAGTCAGCGAAAGCCTTCTCACCGTACTCCCGCGGCACCCCGGGACCACCGGATGCGACACACCCCCGCACTCGCGTCCCCGGGCACGGCATGATCAGCACATGGACATCAACGAACTCTTCAGCCTCGAGGGCAAGGTCGCGATCGTCACCGGGGCCTCCTCGGGCCTGGGCGTCGCCTTCGCGCAGGCGCTGGCCGAGGCCGGCGCGGATGTCGTGCTCGCCGCACGCCGCGTCGAGAAGCTCGCCGACACCGCCGCTCTCGTCGAGTCGTCCGGACGACGGGCGCTGACCGTGCCGGCCGACGTCGCCTCGGTCGACGACTGCCAGCGTGTGGTCCAGTCGGCGATGGACGAGTTCGGGAAGGTCGACGTACTCGTGAACAACGCCGGTGTCGGCACCGCCGTACCGGCCACGCACGAGACTCCCGAGCAGTTCCGCGATGTCATCGACGTCAACCTCAACGGCGCCTACTGGATGGCCCAGGCATGCGGACGCGTGATGAAGCCGGGCAGCTCGATCATCAACATCTCCTCGATCCTCGGCATCACCACCGGCGGTCTCCCGCAGGCGGCGTACTCGGCGAGCAAGGCCGGCCTCAACGGCCTGACCCGCGATCTCGCCCAGCAGTGGATGGCCCGCAAGGGCATCCGGGTCAACTCGATCGCACCGGGCTTCTTCGCCTCGGAGATGACCGACCAGTACCCGCCCGGCTACCTCGACCTGGTCATGGGCCGGGTGCCGGCCGGGCGCAAGGGCGATCCGCGCGAGCTCGCCGCAGCGGTCGTCTTCCTCGCCTCCCCCGGCGCCGGATACATCACCGGCCAGACCATTCCCGTGGACGGCGGACTCACGATCGCCTGACGACGAATGTTCGAATCCCTCGCCAGCACTCAGCCCGCGTTCAGGCCCGGTTGCTGGACTGGTGGCGTGTTCCGGAGTTCAAAGGTGCGATACAGCCCGTGCACAGCGTCCGCTGATGAGCGGGGGTACGCCCCATGCTGAGCAAGACGACGCGGGATCGCTCCGCCGCGTTGCTGGCGGGCCTCTACGGCATTGCGACGATCTGCGCACTGAGCCTCTGGGCCTTCCGGCGCTGGGACACCCATCGCAGCAGTTGGCCCGAGGTCTTCTTCGGGATCCTCAACGTCCCGGTCTCGCATTCTCTGATCTCGGTCTCCGCACTGGGGCTGATCACGGCGGCCCTGGTCGCGCGCAAGCGCTTCGGCCTGTACGCCGCCGCCGCCTTCCAGTTCCTCGGCGGCTACGTGTCCGCGATCCCGCACATCATCGGGTCGACGACCAACCCGGCACCGGCCTGGGCGACCCGCGCGAGTGACTCGGCCGGGGTCGACATCGCCTCCGTGATCATCGCCGTGCTCGCGCTCGCCTGGATGTGGTGGCTGCGCAGCGCCTACCCGGCGCGCCTGCGACCCGGTTCCTGGCTGGCCGCCGTCCTCGTCGCCGCCGGCGGTGTCGGGGTCACGGTCGCGGTGACCTGGTTCCTGGTGTGGCTCTCGGTCCCCGGCCCCGGGTACTTCCACAACCGCATGGTGGGCGCGGCGATCGGCCGCAGTCTCGGTGACTCCGACCTGATCAACAACGGCAGTCTGGCCGCCGTACCGGCGTGGATACCGCAGGTCACCTCGTTCACGATGAGCCTCACCCTGCTCGCCGCGGTATGGGTCTTCATGCGCTCGGCCCACCACGAGACCGCGTGGAGTCCGGCACGCGAGGTGGCGATCCGGCGGCTGATCAGCCGGGCGGATCGGCCCGACTCGCTCGACTACTTCGCCACCCGGCGCGACAAGTCGTCGATCTTCAGCTCGCGCGGCGGCGCCGTCGTCGCCTACCGCGTGCTCAACGGAGTCTCCCTGGCCTCCGGCGATCCGATCGGCGACACCCACCAATGGCACGACGTGATCGCCCGCTGGAAGCAGGAAGCGCGCACCTATGGCTGGATCCCGGCCGTGCTCGGTGCCAGTGAGGAAGGCGCCCGGGCGTACGCCGCCGCCGGGCTGCGCCCACTGTCGATCGGCGACGAGGCGATCCTGCATCCCGATGCCTTCGCCCTCGACTCCCCCGAGATGACCTCCGTGCGTCACGCCGTACGCCGGGCGCGACGGCGCGGTGTGGTCGTGACGATCCGCCGCCAGAACGAGATCGGCGAGGAGGAGATGGCCGAGCTCGCCGATGCCGCCGAACGCTGGCGCGGCAACGAGCCCGACCGCGGCTTCTCGATGGCCTTGAACCGGCACGGCGATCCGGCCGACGACAACCTGATGGTGGCCACCGCGCGCGACGGCGAAGGGATACTCCAGGCCGTGCTGGTCCTGGTGCCGTGGGGCCGGGCCGGTCGTTCCCTCGACCTGATGCGACGCTCCCCCGACGCTCCCAACGGCACCGTCGAGCTGATCGTCACCGAGTTGCTGCAGCGCAGCGCCGAGCTCGGCATCCGTGAGCTCTCCTTGAACTTCTGCATGTTCCGTTCGGTGTACGCCGATGCCGACCGCCTCGGCGCGGGCGCGCTCACCCGCTTCAACTATTCGATCCTGGGACGCCTCGACGCGCTCTGGCAGCTCGAACGGCTCTACGTCTCCAACCAGAAGTACCAACCCGAGTGGCGCCCGCGCTATCTCTGTTACGACGGCCCGGTGAGCGTTCCCCTGGTCGCCCTCGCGGCCGGTACCGCCGAGGGCTTCGTGCCACGGCCCTTCGCCCGCGACCTGCCGCCCGCCGATCTCAGCCCCGAACAGCTCGCCGAGATCCACCAGCTCAACGAACTGCCGCCACCACCGCGGCTGCGACGCAACGATCAGGAGCGCGTCCGCCTCGGCCATGTCGAGGAGCTGCGCGGCGAGGGCATCGACCCGTGGCCGGCCTCCGAGCCGGTCGCCGAGACGGCCGGTGAGTCCTCGCTGGCCGGGCGGGTACGCCGGGTCCGCGACCACGGCGGCGTGGTCTTCGCCGACATCTCGTCGGAGTGCGGTGCCGAGGGTGCGATCAGCCAGGTGCTGCTCGAGGAGAAGCTCGGCTGTGCGCATCGGACCTTCGCCCGCCTCGTCGACATCGGCGACCTGGTCCGCTTCACCGGCAAGGCCGGTGTCTCCCGCACCGGCGAGACCTCGCTCGTCGTCGAGCGCTGGGAGATGCTGGCGAAGTCGCTGCACCCGATGCCCCAGCCCGCGCACCGGGCCGCGGAGTCCGCGGACGGCTGGAACGGCGCTGCGCTCGACCGGGTGACGCTGCTGAGGCATCGCAGCAATGTCATCCGGGCCGTGCGCAATCTCCTGCACGAGCAGGGCTATCTCGAGGTGGAGACCCCGATCCTGCACGCCGTCCACGGCGGCGCAACGGCTCGGCCCTTCAAGACGCGGAGTACGGCGTACGGCACCGACCTGTCGTTGCGCATCGCCCCCGAGCTCTATCTGAAGCGGCTCCTCGTCGCCGGCATGGGCCCCGTCTTCGAACTCGGCCGCAACTTCCGCAACGAGGGCGTCGACGCCAGCCACAACCCGGAGTTCACCTCACTGGAGGTCTATCTCCCGGGAGGCGACTACCTGCAGATGCGGCTCCTGGCCGAGCAGATCGTGCGGGTCGCCGCGCGCGCCGTGCACGGCAGCGATGTGCTCCCGCTCCCCGACGCCGACGGGGTGCTGCACCTGACCGATGTCAGTGCCGAGTGGCGCTTCGAGCCGATGCTGGACGCGCTGGAGAAGGCGCTCGGCATGCCCCTCTCCCTCGACATGGACTACGACGTCGCCCTCGCGCTGGCACGCGAGAAGGGCGTGCTCGCCCGGCCGGGCGCCGGCATCGGCGACCTGCTCGAGGAGCTCTACGGCAAGCTCGTGGAGTCCGCCACCATGACGCCGGTCTTCTACGCGGACTTCCCCCAGGAGACCTCGCCCCTGACCCGGCCGCACCGGATGTCCCCCGGTCTCGTCGAGCGCTGGGACCTGGTCGCGGCGGGCATGGAGATCGGTACGGCGTACACGGAGCTGACCGATCCGATCGACCAGCGCGACCGGCTCACCCAGCAGTCGATGCGGGCCGCCGCCGGCGATGTCGAGGCCATGGAGGTCGACGAGGCCTTCCTGCACGACCTCGAACTCGGCATGCCGCCCACAGGTGGACTCGGCATCGGCATCGACCGTCTGGTCATGCTCGTCACCGGTACGCCGATCCGATCAGTGCTGAGCTTCCCCTTCACCAAGCCGAGCACGCGCCGTACCCACTAGAAGGCGTCCTTCGGGGTCGCACTCTGCAGTTGCTCGGCGATCAGGGCGACGCCCGCCTTGTTGGGGTGATCCCCGTCGGGGGCGAGATAGCGATCGGGGTCGTCGCGGTACTGGAAGAAGGGCGCATAGGTGTCGACGCAGACCGCGCCGTTGTCGGCACTGACCTGACAGATGGCCTTGTTGGCGACGCGGCTCACGGTACGGCTCCACTGGATCTCGGCCGCGCCGTGTCGCTCCAGCTCGTTCTTGCCGTCCTGGAAGACATTCCAGTAGTCGCTCACCAGCACGGTGCCGCGCTGCCCCTGACGGATGTCGGCGATCTCGTCGAGGACCTGGTTGAGACGGGTCGCCATCGAGTTGATGGGCGGGTCGTAGCAGGAGGCATCGCAGACGGACGTTCGGTATTCGTCGAGCTGCGGAACCAGGTCATTGGCCCCGATGATCACCAACACCACATTGGCGCGCGCGACGGCCGCGCGGGTGCTGGCGGTGCCCAGTTGCTGCAGCAGTGACGAGGTGGTCGCACCACCCACGCCGAGATTGACCGCGTCGATCGGCCGGCCCACCTGACGGCTCATCAGCGCTGCGTAGGCGGGGGCGGGTCCCGAGCAGCCACAGGCATTGCCGGCCATCACCGAGTCACCGAGACCGACGACCGTGTCGGTGCCCACCGGCGGTGTCGTCGCTGCCGCCGCGGGTTGCTTCGGGACGCCCGAATCGCCGTGGTCGGCATTCACGCCGACCACGGCGATTCCGGCTCCTGTCAACACCACCAGTCCGGCCAGGACCA
>JASLCW010000205.1 GCA_030151765.1 Marmoricola sp. | reverse complement strand
CGAGGTCGACCACGTGCTCGACCGCACGACCCGAGCCCTGCGACGCCGCCGCTTCCGCATCGAACGTCGCGACGACACGCTCAGCGCCGAGCGCGGCTATCTGCGCGAGGCCGGCAACCTGATCTTCCACCTGTCGGTGCTGATCGTGCTCGCCGGCGTCGCGATCGGGAACCTCTTCGGCTACACCGGCAGCGTGCTCGTGGTGACCGGCGGCGGCTTCTCCAACCAGCTCAGCCAGTACGACGACTTCACGCCCGGTTCGCTCTTCAGCACCTCGTCGCTGAAGCCCTTCTCCTTCAAGGTGAAGGACTTCAAGGTCGACTTCATCCAGCGCGGCGCCCAGGCGGGCATGGCGCACTCCTTCGTCGCCTCGCTCGACTATCGGGTGGGCGACCGGAGCTCGTGGACGCCCACGAAGATCTCGGTCAACCACCCGCTGAAGGTCGGCGGCACGAACATCTATCTGCTCAGCCACGGCTACGCGCCGCACATCACGGTGCGTGACGGTCAAGGCAATGTGGTCCGGTCGGAGCCCTTCATCTTCCTGCCGGAGAACAACACCTTCACCTCCTTCGGTGTCGTCAAGGTGCCCGACGCGGTGGACTCGAAGGGCAAGCCCGAGCAGTTCGGCCTCGAGGGCGAGCTCTACCCGACGTACGCCTTCACGGCTGCGAGCGGCCCCTTCTCGGCCTTTCCCGACGCCAAGAACCCGGTCATCTCGATGACGGTCTGGAAGGGCGATCTCGGTCTCGACGACGGCATCCCGCAGTCGGTCTACTCGCTGCAGACCAAGCACATGAAGCAGCTGATGAAGACCAAGAAGAATCCCTTCCGGGTCGACCTCAACCTCGGTGGCACCAAGCAGCTGCCCGACGGCATGGGCTCGGTGACCTTCGACGGGATCAGCCGCTTCATCAAGGTGCAGATCAGCCACAAGCCCTACGACTGGCTGGCCCTCGTCGGCGCGAGCCTGGCGCTGGCCGGTCTGCTCGGCTCGCTCTTCATCCGCTCCCGCCGGGTCTGGATCCGGGTACGCCGTGACGACGGGACCGGGCGTACCCTCGTGGAGATCGGTGGCCTCGACCGTTCCTCGCACGGAGGGCTCGATGCCGAGCTCGACGCCCTCGTCGCCGATCTGGAGTCGGCGCTGTCCGTGCCCGCGGCCGGCGACTCCGAGAAGTAAGGAGATCTGATGAGCCACGACCAGTTCAGCGCTTTGAGCAATCAGGCGATCGCGGCCGCGGCCGTCGTCTACTTCCTCGCCTTCCTGTGTCACCTCTGGCAGTGGTCGCTGCTGCGCCGGGTGGCGCCGGCGGAGGCGAAGGTCGCCGAGATGGCGACCGTCGGAGCGGGCTCGGCGGAGGTACCGGCCGCGCCCGCGTCGTCGAACCTCGAGCCCGACGACCGGCCCGAGCTCTTCAGCCGCATCGGGGTCTCGCTCACGGTCCTCGCGGTGATCCTGCACGGTGTCTCGGTCGTCTCCCGCGGTCTCGCCGCCAACCCCGCCCGGGTGCCCTGGGGCAACATGTACGAGTTCACGCTGACCGCGACCTTCGTCGTCGGAGTCGGCTATCTCCTTCTCTACAAGCGCTTCTCGCTCGACTGGCTCGCTCCGGTCGTCGTCGGCTTCACGCTCGTCACCCTGATGCTCGACGTACTCGTTCTCTACAACCCGGTGACCCCGCTGCGCGATGCGCTCGACTCACCCTGGCTGGTGATCCACGTGGTCGCGGCGATCATCGCGACCGGAGCCTTCACTCTCGGAGGCATGGCTTCCGCGCTCTACCTCGTCAAGGAGAGGTGGCCGCACACGATGACGGGCGGCTATCTCAGCCGGGTGCCCGACCTGGTGGCACTGGATCGCTTCGCCTATCGCGTGCAAGCCTTCGCCTTCCCGATCTGGACCTTCGCCGCTCTCATCGCGGGCCCGATCTGGGCGCAGCACGCGTGGGGTTCCTACTGGAACTGGGATCCCAAGGAGGTCTGGGCCTTCATCACGTGGGTGGTCTACGCGGCCTACCTGCACGCCCGTGCCACTGCCGGCTGGAAGGGCCGCGCGGCCGCGATCGTCGCCCTCATCGGCCTGGCCACGCTGTGGTTCAACTTCGTCGGCATCAACTACTTCTTCGGGAGCGGCAGCATGCACTCCTACGCCGGAGGCTGAGCAATGAAGGAATTCGCCGTCTACTCCGTTCTGCGGATCGGGCTCTTCATCGCCTGCTTCGGCATCTTCATCGGCCTCTGGGCGATGATCAGCGGCGCCGACGAGGTCAACTGGATCCTGCCCTTCATCGCTGCCTTCATCGTCTCCGGCGGGCTCTCCTACAAGCTGTTGCAGGGGCCGCGTTCGAAGTTCGCGATGCGCGTCCAGGAGCGAGCCAAGAGGGCGAGCGCCAAGATGGAGGAGATCCGCGCCAAGGAGGACGCGGACTGACGCATCGGCTCAGCCGCGCGGCAGCAGTCCGTTGAGCAGCAGGTCGACGAAGAGATCGGCGATCTCCTCGGGCCCGTACTTCCCGCTGGGGTCGATCCAGAGGTAGGTGTAGTTCAGCATGCCGAGGATTCCCTTGACCTGCAGGGACGAGACGCGTGCGCGGACGAACTCGTCGCTGGCCGCGGCATCGTCGAGCGTCTGGACCCAGACCCTCTCGTAGTGGTCGCGAGCCTCGAGGATCTCGGTACGGCGCTCACCTCCGAGGGCACCGAACTCGCGGAAGAAGACGGTCCACTCGGCATCGTGCTCGGCAATATTGCGCAGCAGCGACCGGGCGAGGTGGCGCATCTTGTCGGTGCCGCTGGCGGTCGAGGTCAGCACCTCGTCGGCCACCTCGTTCATCAGGCGGACCTGATTGCGGCAGATCTCGAAGAGCAGAGTCTCCTTGCTGTCCACGTGGTAGTAGAGCGTCCCGCGGCTCAGCCCGACGGCATCGAGAATCTCCGCGATGCCGGTGCCGTGATAGCCGCTTGCGGCGAACAGCTCGGCGGCGGAACGAATGATGTGCTCGCGGGTGGTCAGCTTCGGCTCGGCGGCCTCGGCAGGCTTCGATTCGGGTGCGGAGGCCCGGGTCTTGGTGGCCACCGCCGGCTTTCCTCTCGCCATACTCACTCCATTCGACTAGGCGTTGGTGGGTTCGACAGGTATACCGGACTCACAGGCGCTCGATGATGATTGCATTGGCGAGCCCGCCTGCTTCGCACATTGTCTGCAATCCGTACCTGGTCTTGTCTCGTTCCAGGGTGCCGAGCATGGTGGCCATCAGGCGCGCACCCGAGGCACCGAGGGGGTGGCCGAGCGCGATCGCGCCTCCCGCCGGGTTCAGTCGTTCGTCCGTGCCGGCGAATTCGCGCGACCACGCGAGCGGCACACAGGCGAAGGCCTCGTTGACCTCGAAGGTGTCGATGTCGTCGATCGTCAACCCGCCTCGGGCGAGTGCTGCCCGGGTCGCCGGGATCACGCCGAGGAGCATCAGCCGCGGGTCGTCGCCGACCACGCTCATCGCGTGCACGCGAGCTCGCGGCGTCAGCCCGAACCGCCGTACGGCGTCCTCGCTGGCCAGGACCGCGCACGAGGCGCCGTCGGTCAGGGGTGAGGAATTGCCGGCCGTGACCCGCCACTCGTGGTCGGGATGCTGGGCGGCCAGATCGTCGGTCCGGAAGGCGGGGGCCAGCGCCGCCATGCGCTCGGGTGTGCTGCCCGCGCGGACCGTCTCGTCCTCGGTGACCATCCGGCCGCGCTCGGCGCCGGCCGGCACATAGGTCGGCATGATCTCGCGGTCGAACCAGCCGGCTTTCCGAGCGGCGAGGGCGCGCTCGTGGGAGCGGACCGCGAAGGCATCGAGCTCCTCGCGGCTCAGTCCGGCGTGATCGCAGACGAGCTCGGCGGCGAGTCCCTGGGGGACCAGGTCGTCGCCGAAGCGCAGGCGCACGCTGGCGCCGTACGGATCGCGGTTCAGCCAGTTGCTCCACATCGGCGCTCGGCTCATCGATTCGACCCCGCAGGCGAGGACGAGATCGGCGGCACCGGCCTGGATCGCCTGCGCGGCGAAGTGCACCGCCTGCTGGCTGGATCCGCACTGCCGGTCGACCGTGGTCGCCGGGACCGTGACGGGGAATCCGGCAGCCAGGACGGCATTGCGGGTGAGGTTCATCGCCTGCTCGCCGGCCTGGGTCACGCAGCCACCGATGACGTCGTCGATCTCGCCGGGATCGATGCCGACCCGGTCGACGGTCTCGGCGAGCTGTGAGCCGAGCAGGTCGACGGGGTGGACGGCGCCATAGGCGCCGTCGGGCCGGGCCCGGCCCGACGGCGTCCGTGCGATGTCGACGATGTAGGCCTCAGGCATTGCCGGGCTCGTGGTCTGCCCCGGCGAAGGCGTCGGCCCAGTGGTAGCCCTCGGTGAGCTCGCGGGCCGCCACCAGGTACTGGATGGTCGGCGGGCCTTCCTCCAGCCAGTTCAGGCGGGCATCGCGATAGAGACGTTCGATGGGCAGCTTGCGGGTGTAGCCGATGCCACCGTGCACAAGGAGGCCGCGATCGGTGACCCGCCCGACCGCCTCGAGGCCGAAGAGCTTGCACAGGGAGGCCTCCAGCGGGATCCGCTGTCCGCTGTCCCATTTGCGGGCCGCATCGATCAGCATGTGCCGCAGGGCGTAGACGTCGGTGGCCATCTCGGCCAGATAGCGCTGGACGGCCTGGCGGTGTGCCAGCGGCTTGCCGAAGGTGACCCGGTTGCGGGCGTGCTCGAGGGACAGGTCGAGGGTGCGCTGTGCGGTGCCCAGAGAGCTGGCCGCGATGAACAGTCGGCTGACCTCGAGGGCACGCTCGAGGTGGTCCTGGCCCTCGCCCTCGGCGCCGATCAGGTTGCCTGCCGGCACCCGTACGCCGGCGAAGGTGATCAGGCCGTGCTCGCCGCCCTTGCAGCCCATCGTCTCCGGGAGCGGTTCGATGGTGAGTCCGGGGCGGTCGCGCTCGACCAGGAGGGCGCTGACCTCGGTGTCGCCGGTCTTGGCCAGCACGATGAAGTGCGAGGCGATGTCGGAGTTGGTGATCAGCCACTTGCGACCGTCAATGACGTAGTCGTCGCCGTCGCGGCGGGCGCGGCTGCCGAGGTCGGCGCCGGTGCCGTGATCGGGCTCGGTGAGGGCGAAGGCAACGGAGTGCTTGCCGCTGACGGTGTCGGGCAGGATCGCTGCGCACTGCTCGGGGCTGCCGATCTCGGACAGTGCGTGCGCAAAGGAGTTGTGCACGTGGACCAGCACCCGGATGGCACCTTGGACCTTCGCCAGTTCGGCGAGCAGGGGCAGGTACTGCTCGATGGTCAGCCCGACGCCGCCGTACTCGGCGGGGACGATCAGGCCCAGCGCGCCCATGTCGGCGAGGATCGGCATCAGGTGGTCGAGGGGGAGCGCCTCCTCGTCCTCGATCTGGGTTTCCAGCGGATCGAGTTCTGCCCAGATGCGTCGGTAGAACTCGCGGCGGAAGTCTTCGTAGTCGGCGTCCTTCATGTCTGCCTCTCTGGGGTCTATGCTCTGGTCGCACCATAGCCTAAACCGACCGATCGGTAGAACCATGAAAGTCGCTGTTTCCTTCGTCCCTCACGCGGTGCGCGACGCCGTGCCGGTCGCCGTCGAGGCACAGCGGCGCGGCTCGGCCTTCCTGGGGATCGCGGACACGCCGCACCTGCGCGCTGCCGCGGTGCCGACCATCCAGCACGCACTGTCGAACACCTCGACGCTGCCGATCGGCACCTTCGTCACCAACCCGGTGCTGCAGCACCCGGCCGTCATCGCCGCAGAGATGGCGGCCCTCGCCGAGCTCCACCCCGGCCGGGTCGTGCTCGGGATCGGGGCGGGCGACTCGTCGGTGCGCAGCGTGGGCTTGTCGGCCGCGCCGGCTGCCGCGGTGGTCGATGCCGTTCGCGCCATCCGCCGGCGTACCGGCGACGCGATCCGGATCCTGGTGGCGGCCAGCGGGCCGAAACTCGCCGGCATGGTTCCGGCCGAGGCGGACGGCGTCATCATCGGCGGCGGGCTGGAGCCGAGATGGCTGCAGCGGATGATCGCCGCCGCGGAGACCTCGGCCGGACACCGGCTGGAGCGCTGGGCCTTCGCGGTCGGCGGCCCGGTGGGCGGCGCCCCCGGCGATGAGGGCGGCATGCTGAACTCCGTGGTGACGATCTCGAGGCATGCGCTCAGTCGCGATCCCTCCGCCCGCGAGGTGCCGGCGGAGCTCATCGCCGAACTGGAGTCGGTGTACGCCGGCTACGACGTCGGTGCCTACGGCGACCCGCGCGGTGCCAATGCCCGGCTGCTCGATGATCATCCCCGTGCCCGCGAGTACCTGCTCGGGCGCTTCGCGGTCTCCGGCGACCCGGTCGACGTGGCCGGGCGGCTCCGCGACGTGGAGGCGCACACCGGTCTCGACGGCGTGGTGCTGACGACGACGGTCGTCGAACCGCTTGCCTATCTGCGCGATCTCGCCGAGATGGTCGTGCCGGCCTTGGAGGGAGACCGATGCTGACACCCGCACAGCGCCTGCCCTATTCGGCGGTGATCGACCGCCCCGCCCCGTCGCTTCCCGGCGGAGCCCGGCTGGCCCTGTGGCTGGTCGTCAATGTCGAGCACTACGAGTACCAGCCGCCTCGCCAGCCCGATCGCGATCCGTGGCCGTCGCGCCCTCATCCGGATCTGGTCAACTATGCCCGTCGCGACTACGGGAACCGCGTCGGGATCTGGCGGATGCTCGATCTCCTGGACGAACTCGGTGCGACCGCGACGATCTCGCTCAACGCGGCCGTCCTCGATCACTACCCGGACATCGTCGAAGCGCTCGCCGCTCGGCCCTATGACGTGATGGCGCACGGCCTCTACAACACGCGCTACGCCGCCGGCCTCGATCCCGATGAGGAGCGGCGTTTCATCGACGACGTACGCACCACGGTGCGGAGCCGCCTCGGCCGCGAGGTCGCGGGCTGGCTCGGCCCGGCACTGACCACGACGCCGGCCACCTTCGACCTGCTCGCGGAGGCCGGCATCGGCTATGTCGGCGATTTCCTCCATGACGACGAGCCGGCGCCGGTGGTGGTGGAGAGCGGGTCGATGGTGGCGCTGCCCTACAGCATCCATCTGAACGACTCGCCATTGATCGGTCGCTCCCAGCACTCGGGTGCCACCTTCGCCCGGTTGGTGCGCGAGCAGTTCGAGGAGTTGTACGCCGAGGCCGCCGATCGCCCCCGGATCATGGCGGTCTGCCTCCACCCCTATGCCATCAACGTCCCGTCGCGCCATGCGCTCCTCCGTGAGGTGCTGGCCGAGATCATCGGCACGCCGGGCGTCATCACGGCGACGGGAGAGCAGTTGGCCGCACATGCCCGCAAGGATCGGGGCGACGCACGATGAGCCGGTACGACGGACACCGGAGCCTGCGTGCGTCCGGCATGGATCACGATCATCACGCCTACTCGGCGCTGCCCTTGCGCCAGGAGTTCGCCTGGCCGGGTGGTGCGCGGATCGCGGTCGTCGTCCTGCTGCAGGTCGAGGCCGCGCTGCCGGAGCGTCCCGACCCGCGGTGGGCGCCGCGCGAGCAGCCGGCCTGGCTGGACGTGAGTGCGTGGAGCCTGCACGAGTACGGGCGCCGGTCCGGGGTCTTCCGGCTCGGCGGCATGGTGGACGCGGTCGGAGCCCGGGCCTCGCTCGCGGTCAACGACCTGGCCCTGGAGGGTGCGGATGCGATGATCGGCTATGCCCGCGAGCGCGACTGGGAGTTCCTCGCGCACGGCAGGGCGGCCAATCTGCTGGTGACCTCGGAGCTGACCGAGGCCGAGGAGGCCGGCTACCTGGCCGCCTCGCAGCGGGCGATCGTCGAGGCGACGGGTGCCGGCCCGCGCGGCTGGCTCGGCCCGGCGATGAGCGAGTCGGCACGCACCCCGGTGATCGCGGCAGATCTCGGCTACGGCCACCTCCTCGACTGGGGCAATGACGACCAGCCCTATCGCCTGCTCGAGGGCGATCTCGTATCGGTGCCGGCGAGCGTGGATCTCAGCGACCACCTGGTGCTGGCTGCCGGCTCGGCCTTGACTCCGTGGGACTTCGGCGATGCCCTGATCGCGCATCTGGAAGGCCTACGCGGCTTCGGCGGCGGGGGCTGGGTGATGACCGTCTCGCTCCGTGCGCACCTGTCGGGCCAGCCCTTCCGCGCCCGCCACGTTCGCCGCTTCCTCGAGCACGCCGCCGCGTGTCCGGAGGTCTGGTTCGCGACGGCGGGCGAGGTCGCCGACGCCTATCGCGAAAGGGTCGCGCCGGCCTGATCCGGGCACGGCTATTGACAGCGTGTGCGGGCCTGGATCTATCGTTAGACCGACCGATCGGTATAGAGAGGACGCCATGGCTTCGGAGAATGTGCTTCCGGACGAGCTCGCCAGTGTGGTGGAGATGTACCGCGCGAAGGGCGTGGGCAATCCTCTGGGCTTCGGAAAGCGGGCCGCGCTGCTCGTGGTCGACTTCCAGCAGGCCTACACGCGCACCTGGAGGGCCAAGAGTCCGGAGCCGGTCGAGAACGCCCAGCGCCTCCTGACCGCCGCCAGGGAGCAGGGCCTCCCCGTCGTCTTCACCTACCAGGGCTATGACCCGGAGAATCCCGACGGCGGCGTCTTCGGCATCAAGGCCCCGACCCTCCTCGAGTTCAAGCGAGGCAGCTGGGAGTGCGAGATCGACCCGCTGATCGCGCCCCTGCCCGGCGAGCGGGTCATCGAGAAGCGGGCGCCCTCGGCCTTCTTCGGCAACGATCTGGCCGGGCAGTTCAAGGAGCAGGGCATCGACACCGTCGTGGTCTGCGGGACCAGCCTCAGCGGCTGCGTCCGTGCCTCCGTCGTCGACGGCATGTCGCACGACTTCCGGATGCTCGTCGTACGTGAGGCGATCTCGGACCCGTCGGAGCCGTCACTGCAGACCTCCCTGGTCGAGATCGCCGTGAAGTACGGCGACGTCATCACCGTCGACGCCGCGTTGGCCGGCATCGCGGGGTCGCCCGTATGAGCGAGGTCGAGCAGAGCACGGTGAACGCACGCACGATGTTCGACCTGTCCGGAAAGGTCGCCTGGATCACCGGGGCCGGTCGGGGGCTGGGGCGTGCGCTCGCGGTCGGGCTCGCCGAGGCGGGCGCCCGGGTGGCGATCACCTCACGCAACGAGGACGAACTGCGCGAGGTGGTCGAGTCCCTCGACGGACGCGAGGCTCTGGTGGTGCCGGGCAATGTCGCCGATGCCGGTGCCGTCCGCGGCATCGTGGGCGGGATCGCCGACCAGTTCGGTCGCGTCGATGTCCTGGTGAACATGGCCGGAATCAGCCC
The DNA here is from genome assembly GCA_030151765.1 of Marmoricola sp. GTDB lineage: Bacteria > Actinomycetota > Actinomycetes > Propionibacteriales > Nocardioidaceae > Marmoricola. Next base: position 15,886 of record JASLCW010000205.1, on the reverse strand, counting down.
GACCGTGCGGCCGAGCGAAGAGGTCTCCGACGACGAGTGGGCGAGGGTGCTCGAGGTGAACCTCAGCGGCACCTTCTACTGCTGTCGCGAGGCCGGCCGCCTGATGCTGGAGAAGGGCTCGGGCAGCATCGTCAATGTCAGCTCGGTGCACGGCTCCACCGGCGTCGCCCGGATGGCCGCGTACGGCGCCAGCAAGGGAGGCGTCGAGAACCTCACCCGCTCCCTGGCCATCGAGTGGGCGACCGGTGGGGTCCGGGTCAACTGCATCGCCCCGGGCTACATCGAGACCGACCTGACCAGGCGCTATCTGCGCAGTCGCTTCGGGGACGACGTACGTGCCTCGATCCCGCTCGGCCAGCCCGGTCGTACGGCGGACCTCGTCGGCGCCGCCGTCTACCTCGCCAGCGATGCCTCCTCCTATGTCACCGGCGCGGTGCTCCCGATCGACGGTGGCTGGACGGCGCGATGAGCCGAGCCGAGTTCGATCTCGTCGTACGTGGCGGCCGCGTGGTCACCTCGGCCGCCGACGGTATGGCCGACGTGGGTGTCCGCGACGGGCGAGTCGTCGCGCTCGGTCTCGGTCTGGCGGCGGGGGAGCGGGAGGTGGACGCCACCGGCAAGCTGGTGATCCCGGGTGGATTCGACGCGCACGTCCACCTCACCCCGGTGAGCCTGCCCGACCGATCGCTGGCCTGGGCCGACGACTTCGACTCCGGTACCCGGGCCGCGGCTGCCGGTGGTGTCACCACGGTCGGCGACATCACCTTCAACCACCCCGACGAGGGCATCGCCGACGGCCTCGCTCGGGTCGCTGCCGAGGCCGGCACCAAGGCCTACGTCGACTTCATGCTGCATCCCGTCCTGGTCGACCCGTCGGAGCGCCGCCTCGCCGAGGTGGCGGCCCTGGCCGCCACCGGCGTCACCAGCCTCAAGATCTTCATGCACATGGGCGGCTTCGACCAGCGGGCCGCGGAATACCTGCGGGCACTGCAGGTCGCCGGGGACAGCGGCCTGCTCACGCTGATCCACTGCGAGGACCGCGGTGTCATCGACCACTGCACCCATCGCCTGCTGGAGTCGGGGCACAGCGATCTCTCGCACTTCCCGGAGACCCGGCCCGTCGGCTCGGAGCTGGCCGCCGTGGAACGCGCGGTCGCCTTCGCCTCGGCCGCGGACGCTCCGATCTACCTGGTGCATCTGGCGAGTGCCGCCGCCCTCGCCGCCGCCACCCGCGCGCGCTCGGCCGGTCGACCGGTCTACGTCGAGACCCGCCCCATCTACCTGCATTTCACCCGGCGTGAGTTCGACGGTCCGCGGCCCGGGCTGTACGTCGGCAATCCGCCGCTGCGCGAAGACGCGGATGTCGACGCGCTCTGGGCCGGTCTGGCGAACGGCGACGTGAGCACCTGCTGCACCGACCACGCACCCTGGTCGGAGGCGGACAAGCTCGATCCCGCGCTCGACGTGGCGCACACGCGCCCCGGCATGGCCGACCTCGAGACGCTGATGCCCACGCTCTTCTCCAACGGCGTACGACGCGGGCGGCTGAGCCTGCAGCGCTTCGTCGAGATCACCTCCACCAATGCCGCCCGGCTCTTCGGTGTCTTCCCGCAGAAGGGCACGATCGCGATCGGCTCCGACGCCGATCTCGTCGTCTGGGATCCCGAACTGACCAGGACGGTGCGTGCCGAGGAATTGCAGACCGCCGCGAAGTTCAGCCTCTTCGCCGGTCAGGAGCTGACCGGCTGGCCGGTCCGGACGATCGCGCGCGGTGAGGTGGTCGCCGAGTCGGGACGGATCGTGGGCTCGCCCGGCCGCGGCCGGCGGGTACTGCGCGATCCGGCTACGCCGATCCAGCCGCGGAGATCGCCGATCTTGTGAACCGACCTTGTGAGTTAAGGAGAGTGTGACCATGGCGCAGGAGTTGCCGCAGACCACGGACGTGCTGGTGATCGGGGGTGGCATCGCCGGTATGGCGATCGCCCTGGAGCTGCGTGCCCGGGGCAGCCAGGTGACGATCGTCGATCGAGCGCGGCTCGGGTCGGGATCGACCTCTCGCAATGCCGGCGGCATCCGGCACCAGTTCTACCAGGACGCCAACATCGAGGCGGCCAAGGCGAGCATCGAGTGGGTACGCCGGATCCAGGACGACGGTGTCGACGTGGGACTGCGTCAGGTCGGCTACCTGCTCATGTACGCGACGCAGGCACAGGGTGCTCGCCTCGCCGAGGGCGTCGCCAAGCAGAACGCCCACGGCGTCGCCACCCGTATGATCGGCGTGGACGAGATCGCCGAGATCGCGCCCGACGTACGCGCGGACGGGATGCTGGGCGCCTGCTTCGGGCCCGACGACGGTTACTTCGATCCGCCCTCGCTCGCCGAGGCCTTGCGCGCGAGGACCGTCGCCGCCGGTGTCCAGGTCGTCGAGGACGCGGCCGTGGTGTCGATGCGCGTGGAGAGCGGCCGGGTGAGCGCCGTCGAGACCAGCAGGGGCGTCGTGGCACCGGGTGTCGTCATCAACGCAGCCGGAGCCTGGGCCGGCGCGATCGCGGCCATGCACGGCAGCTCGCTGCCGATCGTGCCGCGCCGCTCGCAGATCTTCGTCATGGAGAACGTGCCGCCCCTGGCCGACGGGATGCCGCACACCTTCGACACCGAGGCGCGCTTCTACGTACGCCGTCACGGCGCGGACATCTGGTCCGGCGCCGCCTTCAAGCCGATCCTCGACGAGGCGCCGCCGAGCCAGGGACTCGAGCCCGACTGGACCGAGGCGGAGCTCCTCGCCGAGCGGGTGGGCGGGCGCGTCCCGGCGCTCGCCGGCCGGCGCTTCGACCGAGCCTGGGCGGGCGTGATCGAGGTGACCCCCGACGACAATCCCGTGATCGGTTGGTCGACCCCGGAGAATGTCTACGTGGCTGCCGGATTCAGCGGGCACGGGATGTGCGTGGGCATCGGCCTCGCGGCCAGCGTCGCAGCCGAGGTCCTCGGGGACGTCGTGCCCATCCCGCTCGACGACTTCCGGATCGCGCGCTTCGCCGCCGAGGGCCACGCGGGCGGTGAGGGCCTCTGGCTGCAGGAGCGTCCCAGCCGCTTCGAGCAGTGGGCCCAAGCAGGCAGTTCGCTGCCCGTCGCGGGGGCCGGCCGATGACCGGCGCCTGGGACTGGGAGGCCGCCGCGCTTCGTGTCGGGGCGAAGCCGGACGGGAGCTTCAACGCGGCTCTGTCGCCGCTTCCCGAGGTCGCCACGATCTGGTGCCGTGAGGACGGGACGGTACGCAGCTTCACGGGCGCACAGATGTCCCGCCGTGCCGGCGAGTTCGCCGCGGTGTTCGCGGCGATGGGTGTCAAGCGCGGCGATCGCGTCGCCGGCCTGATGAGCCGCCGCCCCGCCAACTTCGCGGTGGCGCAGGGCATCTGGTGGCTCGGTGCGCTCTACGTCCCGCTCTTCAGCGGCTTCGGCGGCGAGGGCCTGATGGCTCGGATGCTCGACTGCGAGCCGTCCCTGATCGTCACCGACTCGGCGAACCTGCCCAGCCTGGCTGCGGTCCGAGAGCGGCTCCCCGAGCTCAAGGTGCTGGTGCTCGACCGGCCGGAGCAGGTCGACGACGAGGCGATCCTCGCGGACCTGCTCGAGCAGATGCCCGCCGTACCGGAGCCGGCGGTCACCAACCTCCACGACCCCAGCACGATCATGTACACCTCCGGCACCACGGGTCGCCCCAAGGGCTGCCTGATCCCGCATCGTGCGGTCGTGTCCCTGCAGCCCTATGTGCAGCACGTGCTCTCCGTGGGTTCCGGCGATGTGCTCTTCAGTGGTGCCGACGCGGGCTGGTCCTTCGGCCTCTTCACCACCGGCCTGGCGCCGATGTCGCTGGGAACCAGCCGAGTGATCTACGAGGGCGGCTTCGACGCCGCGCGCTGGTGGCGTGCCTTCGCCACCTCCGGCGCTTCTCATCTGGCGGCCGCTCCGACCGCCTTCCGGCAGCTCGCCGCCGCCGGCTCGGAGATCGTCCCTGCGGGATTCGCCGCGGCCACGAGTGCCGGCGAACCGCTCGATGCTCCGACGGTCGCGTGGTTCGAGGAGCACACCGGTGTCACCCCCTTCGACAGCTACGGACTCTCCGAGCTCGGCATGGTGATCGCCAATCTCCGCAGCCCGGGCGCACTGCCGGTGGAGTTCGGCTCCATGGGCGTCGCGCTGCCCGGCTTCGAGATCGCGCTGTACGACGACCGCGGCCCGGTCGCCGAGGGATCGGGCCGGGTCGCGGTGAAGGACAACGGCTTCTTCCTCAGCGCCGGCTACTGGCAGCGGATGCCCGAATGGGAGGCGCGCTTCGTGGACGGCTGGTTCCTCACCGAGGACGTCGCCCATCGTGACGAGCGGGGTCGCTACTGGTTCGAAGGACGCAACGACGACGTCATCGTCGCCGCGGGCTACAACGTCGGCCCGGCCGAGGTCGAGACCTCGCTGATGGAGGATCCACTGGTCGTGGACGCCGCCTGCGTCGGCGCCCCCGATCCGGTCAAGGGCTCCGTCGTCGTGGCCTTCGTCGTCCTCGACCCGGCAGCGCCGGCGCCGGACGAGGACGAACTGCGTGCCCGGCTGCGGCAGTGGGTCGGCGAGCGCGTCGGCTGGCACGCCGCGCCTCGGCGTGTGGTGGCCGTCGAGGCCCTGCCGCGGACCGACAGCGGCAAGCTGCAGCGGGCGGTGCTCCGGGCGCGGTTGCGTGAGGAGGGGGCGGCGAGTCCGGCATGAGCGACGGGTCGTGGGTGGTCAACAGCTCGCACTGGGGTGCCTTCGAGGCCGAGGTGCGAGACGGCCGGGTCGTGCGCACCCGGCCGGTCGCCGGCGACCCCGATCCCTCCCCGATGGTCGAGGCGATCCCGGACGCGCTCGACTCCGGTGCTCGGGTCCGGTATCCGTCGGTGCGCCGTAGCTGGCTCGAGCAGGGCCCCGGCGCGTCCCGCGAGCTCCGCGGTGTCGAGCCCTTCGTCGCGGTGTCGTGGGAGGTCGCGCTCGACCTGGTCGCCGAGGAGCTCCAGCGGGTACGCCGTGATCACGGCAATGCCGCCATCTTCGGAGGATCCTACGGATGGTCCAGCGCCGGGCGCTTCCACCACGCCAAGACGCAGGTGGGTCGCTTCCTGAACTGCTTCGGCGGATGCACCGGCCAGATCGGCAACTACAGCTACGCGGCTGCGTCGGCGATCCTTCCCCACGTGGTCGGCACCGATGCCTCCACGACGGGTGAGGTGACGACCTGGGAGAGCCTGGCCGGTGACACTGACCTGTGGGTGATGTTCGGCGGAGCGCCGCTGAAGAATGCGCAGGTGGAGGCCGGTGGCACCGCACGGCACGGCGCCGCCGAGGGGCTGGCCGCAGTACGGCGCTCGGGTACCCGGTTCGTCGGTGTGACGCCCTTGCGCGACGACCTTCCCGAGATGCTCGACGCCCGTTGGCTGCCGATCCGGCCCAACACCGACACCGCGCTGATGCTGGGCCTGGCGCATGTGCTGGTCGACGAGGACCGCTGCGACGAGGACTTCCTGCGCACCTACTGCGTGGGGTGGCCGGAGCTGCGGGCCTATCTGATCGGGGACGAGGACGGGGTCCCGAAGACGGCGGCCTGGGCAGCGGAGATCACCGGAATCCCAGCCGCGGAGATCACCGCGCTGGCCCGGGAGATGGCGACCTCACGGACCTTCATCAGCACCACGTGGTCGCTGCAGCGCGCCGACCACGGCGAGCAGCCCTTCTGGATGACGATCGCGCTCGCCTGCATGCTCGGCCAGGTGGGCCTTCCCGGTGGAGGCTTCGGTTTCGCCTACGGGGAGGCGGCAGGCATCGGGAATGCGAAGTCGCCGTACGGCACGCCCGTGATGAGCGCGGGTCGCAATCCCGCCGGCTCGGCGATCCCGGTCGCACGGATCTCCGACATGATGCTCGGGCCCGGTACGGCGTACGACTTCAATGGTGAACGGCACGTCTACCCGGACATCCGGATGGTCTACTGGGCGGGCGGGAATCCCTTCCATCACCACCAGGACATCAACCGGATGGTGCAGGCCTGGCGGCAGCCCGAGACGATCGTGGTGCATGAACCGTGGTGGACACCGACCGCGCGGCATGCCGACATCGTGCTGCCGGCGACGACCACGCTGGAGCGCAACGACATCGGCGCGGCCAGTCGCGACCGGCACCTCGTCGCGATGCACCGAGCGGTCGAGCCGGTGGGTGCGGCGCGCAGCGACTTCGCGATCTTCACTGCGCTCGCCGAGCGGGTCGGCATCGCCGAGGCCTACACCGAGGGTCGCGACGAGATGGCCTGGTTGCGGCATCTCTACGACGGCTATCGAGAGCGTGCCGCCGGGACCGGCGTCGACCTCCCCGTCTTCGAGGACTTCTGGGAGGCCGGTGTCATCGACCTTCCCGCGCGTCCGTCTCATGTCCTGCTCGGTGACTTCCGGGCCGATCCGGTCGCTCATCGGCTGGCGACACCGTCCGGCCTGATCGAGCTCTACTCCACGACCATCGCCGGCTTCGGGTACGACGACTGTCCGGGCCATCCGGCATGGCTGGAGCCGAGTGAATGGCTGGGTTCCGCCGAGGCCGAGCGCTTCCCGCTGCACCTGATGTCCAACCAGCCGAAGTCGCGCCTGCACGGCCAGCTCGACATGGGGCGGGTCAGCCAGCAGAGCAAGGTGCAGGGACGCGAGCCGGCACGCATCCATCCGGTCGAGGCGGAGCGGAGGGGCCTGCGCGAGGGCGACATCGGCCGGCTCTACAACGACCGGGGCAGCTGCCTCGTCGGCGTCGTGCTCGATGACGCCGTGCGGGAGGGGGTCGTGCAGCTGTCGACGGGCGCCTGGTACGACCCCGATGTCGCCGGCGGGATCGACAAGCACGGCAATCCCAATGTCCTCACCCCCGATCACGGCACCTCGCGATTGGGGCAGGGGCCGAGCTCGCACACCGCTCTTGTGCAGCTGGAGCTTTTCTCCGGTGAGCTTCCGGCGATCACGGCCTTCGACCAACCCGACTACGACCAGACCCATGCAGACCCGGAGAAGAAGGAGAAATGATGACCGACCTCGCAGCCACCTCGGCGGCCGATCTGAAGATCGAGAGCGACGAGCGGATCCAGCCGATCACGGTGACCACGCAGTACCAGGGCAAGTACCGGTCCGTGAACACGATCCGCGACGTGCCGCCGTTCAGCCTCGACGAGCCGACCGAGCTGGGCGGAGAGAATGCCGGCCCGACCGCGCTGGAGATGACCCTGGCGGCATTGAACTCCTGCTCGGCGATGATCATGTACGTGCTCTCGCGAGAGATGCGCTTCGACCTCGGCGGCGTGCGCTTCGAGACCGACGGGTGGATCGACGTACGCCGGATCGAGATGCGCAAGCGCAAGCTCAAGTACTCCGAGGTGGAGCCGATCGCGGAGCACTACGACCGCGTGGTCCAGAAGGTCTACGTGACGACCAGCGAGAGCGGCGAGCGCCTCGAGCACTTCCGCTCCGAGGTGCACCGGCTGTGCCCGATGTATGCCCTCTTCCGGGACGCGGGCGTGAACCTCGACTCCCAGTGGGTGATCGAGAGCGCCTGACCGGCGCCAGGAAAGGCGATGGGCCGCGAGATCCTTCTCGCGGCCCATCGGCCTTTCTCGGCAGTGCCTCGGCTCAGGAGGTCGCCTTGCGACGCCACAGCACGGTGCGTTCGCCCGGCGTCCGACGCAGGTCCCAGTGGCTCAGGTCGAGGGTGGGGTCGGGGTCCCCGAGCGCGTCTCGTGCGATGGCCTCGGCAACGGGCGGGCCGTGCATGATCCCGTGGCCGACGAAGGCGATCGCCCAGAGATTCTCGTCGACCTTGCCGACGTAGGGGTGGCCGTCACCGCCGACCGTGGGATGCGCGATCATCTGCCGCGACAGGCTGAGCTCCTGCAGTTGCGGGGCGCGATGCTCGGCGGCGGTCATGAACTGCTCGACGAGCTCGTCGTGGCTGCCCGGCGCGGGATTGCGGCCGAGCATCGCCAGCACCAGCTGCTCGCCCTCGCGCTCGACGGCCAGACCGGTGTCGAGATCGACGACGAAGGGAACGGTGGTGCCCTGCATGGTCGGTTCGGTGAGGACGGACAGGTGCGAGACGGCACGGATGTCCAGGTCGATCCCGAAGGGTGCGACCAGTTCCTTCGTTCCGGCGCCCGCCGCGATCACGACGATCTCGGCGCGGATCTCGGCGCCGTCGAGCCCGACCAGCCAGCCGCTCCCGTCGCGGGTCAGGCTGCGTACGGGCGAGTGCTGACGCACCTTGACGCCGAGCGGCCGTCCGCCTGCCAGGTAGGCGGTGATCCCGTCCATGCCCATGACGTGACCGTCCTTGGGGGTGTAGGAGCCGTAGATCAGGTCGTCGGTGTTCAGGAAGGGAGCGACCTCGGCGATGGCCCTGCCCTCGAGCAGCTCGATGTCGGGCATTCCGCAGTCGCGCTGCACCTGGGCGTGTTCCTCGAGCAGCCGTGCGGTGCCGGCGTCGGCGGTGACCATCAGGTAGCCGTCCTGGTGGAAGACGCAGGGCACGCCGAACTGGTCCTCGATGGACTTCCAGAAGCTCAGCCCACGTCGTGAGCATTCCACCTCGAGCGTGGTGCCGTACTGCTGGCGCACATTGCCGAAGGAGCCGCCGGTGGCGCCGGCGCCGTGGACATCGGCTTCGAGGACCAGCACCTCGCCCACTCCACCGCGTGCCAGGTGGTAGGCGACTCCGCATCCCACCAGTCCACCGCCGACGACGACTGCCTGCACGCGTTCTCGCTGAGTCATGCACATCTCCTATATCGACCGGTCGGTCTAGGAGTCTAGTCGCGACCCCGCGGTGGCTGTCAATGCTTCGATGTCGTCGGGAAATGTTCTGCGTGTGAGTCTTGACACGCTCCCGACCGATCGGTCTACTCTGCCTAGATCGACCGGTCGGTCGGTTACTCAGCGGGCACAAGCCCCCTCTCCTCGAGGAGCAATCACGTGAGGTTGAAGACGGTAGGAGCCGGTGTCGCCGCACTGGCCTTGTCCATGTCCGCCTGTTCGGCGACGACGAGCGACTCGGGGACGTCGTCGAACAAGGGCGGCTCCAAGACGCTGACGGTGGCGATCGGTACGGACATCGACTCGCTCGACCCGGCAGCCCAGGCCACCACGGCGGTCATGCAGCAGGTCGCGATGATGGTCGAGACGCTCACCAAGCTGGACAGCAACGGCAAGGTGCTGCCGCTGTTGGCGACCAGCTGGCAGGCCTCGAAGGACGGCCTGAGCTACACCTTCACGCTCCGCAAGGGGGTCACCTTCTCCGACGGCACCAACTTCGATGCCGCCGCGGTCAAGTGGAGCCTGGACCGGATCAACAGTCCGAAGACCTACAAGGCCGACCCCAACGTCTTCACGGTGATCAAGAGCGTGGACGTGGTCGACCCGTCGACGGTCCGGATCAATCTCAAGAACGCCTTCCCGGCGCTGCCCTCGGCGCTCTCCCTCCCGATCGCCGGCATCACCTCCCCGGCGGCCGCGGACAAGGCGCCCAACACCGTTGCCCAGATCAAGAATCCGGTCGGCACCGGCCCGTACGTGTTCGCCTCGGAAGTCTCCGGTGACCACCTCACCATGACCGCGAACGCGCACTACTGGGGGGATAAGCCGACGTACAGCACCCAGACCTACAAGGTCGTGCCGGACGCCTCGAGCAGGCTCGCCCTGCTGCAGTCCGGGGGTGCCGACGTGATCGCCGACCCGCCGCCGAACGAGATCCAGTCGCTGCAGGGCAATGCCGCCGACAAGGTGCTGCTCTTCGACTCTCCGTACGTGATCCAGATGCAGTTCAACACCCAGGACCCGAAGGTCGCGGCCATGCGCGACGCGAATGTCCGTCGTGCACTGAGCTATGCGATCGACCGCGACGCGATCATCAAGTCGGTCCTGTACGGCGCCGGCGCCAAGCTCGACGGTCCGCTGCCCTCGTTCATCGCCGGATCGTGCTCGACGGGTCAGTATGACTACGACCCCGCGAAGGCCAAGCAGCTGCTCGACCAGGCCGGTGTGCAGAAGCTCTCGCTGCGGATGATGGCGCCCAACGGGCGTTACCTCAACGACTACAAGGTGGCGCAGGCCGTGGCGGGATATCTGCGTGCCGTCGGCGTCTCGGTGACCCTGGCCCCGCCGACGGACTTCGCGACCTACCTGAGCTCGGTCAACGTCGCTCCGGCCAAGTCCAGCAACCGCTCGATGAGCATGCTGGGCTGGGGCGCGCTCTATCCCGACGCCAGCCAGGCGCTCTACCAGTTCCAGACCGAGGACCTGCCGCCCACCGGGTACGACGGCAGCAACTACACCAACCCCGCCTTCGACAAGGCCGTGACGAAGGCCAACTCCGACGTCAACGACGCGAGCCGCAATGCGTCGTACTGTGCGGCGCAGAAGATCCTGTTCAAGGATGCTCCTGTGATGTGGCTCTACGGGTTGAAGAATGTGGTGGTGACCTCCAAGAGCGTCGACGGTGTCGACGGACTGCCGAACAACATGTTCAACACCGTCTACGCGAAGCCGACCTCGTAGGCCCCACCGGGAGCTGACCACCTGCGATGTTCGTCTATGTAGTCCGAAGGCTGGCGGTTGCGATCCCGACCCTGTTCGGGGTCGCAACCATCAGCTTCCTTCTCCTGCGACTCATTCCCGGAGACCCGGCGCGAGTGATGGCCGGGCCTGCCGCGTCGGCCGAGACGGTCGCCCGGCTCCGTCATCAGTTCGGCCTCGACAAGCCGGTGCTCGAGCAGTACCTGAGCTACATGGGCCGGCTGCTGCGCGGCGACTTCGGCACTTCGGCGCGAACCGGGAACTCCGTGCTCAGCGAGATCGGCAGCCGGGCTCCCTTCACGTTGCAGCTCGCGATCGTGGCGATCGTGATCGCGGTCGTCGTGGGTGTCTCGCTCGGTGTCATCGCCGCGGTGATGCGTGACACGATCGTCGACACCGGCGTCACCGCGGTCTCCGTCCTCGGAGTCTCGATGCCCGTCTACTGGGTCGGTCTGCTGCTGGTGATGGCCTTCTCGGTGCACCTGCACTGGTTCCCGGCCGCGGGCGCGCAGTCGTTGTCCAGCTATGTCCTGCCCGGCGTCACCCTGGCGCTCTTCGCGATCGGCTTCATCGCCAGGCAGGTGCGAGCCTCGATGATCGAGGTGATGGGCCAGGACTTCATCCGCACCAGCTACGCGAAGGGCCTCGGTACGACGTCCGTCGTACTGAAGCACGGCCTGCGCAATGCGCTGGTGCCGGTCACCACCGTGGTCGGGCTCCAGTTCGGCCAGATGCTCGGCGGTGCCATCCTGACCGAGACCATCTTCGCCTGGCCGGGGATCGGCCGGCTGCTCGTCGACTCCATCAACAACCGCGACTACGCCCAGGTGCAGGGCGTCGTCGTCCTGTTCGCCGTCGCGCTGATCGTCGTCAACCTCGTCACCGATGTCCTGTACGCCTACATCGACCCCCGGATCCGCTATGACTGACTTGATCTCGACCCCGGCCGTCGTCTCGCGTCCGGGCCGCCTGCGCGGCCTGTGGCGGGTTCCGAGCGCCCGCTGGGGTCTCATCGGACTCGGCCTCTACCTGGTGGTCGCCCTGATCGGGCCCCTGGTCGTGAGCGGCAGCCCGTCCAGCCACTCCGGCTACCAGAACCTCGCCGATGCGTTGAAACCGTGGTCCGCCGCGCACCCCCTCGGCACCGATGACTTCGGCCGCGACGAGCTGGTCCGGTTGATCTGTGGTGCCCGCTACACGCTGTTCGTCGGCGTAGCGGCGGTCATCGCCGGACTGGTGATCGGTGTACCGCTGGGTGCGGTCTCGGGCTACTTCAAGGGCTGGCCCGACATGCTGATCCAGCGTCTGGTCGACATCCTGCTGGCCTTCCCGAGCTTCCTGCTCGCGCTGGCGCTGGTCGCGGCGCTGGGGCCCGGGATCCGGAACCTGATCATCGCCATCGCACTCACCTCCTTCCCGCGGCTGATCCGGCTGCTCCGCGCCTCGGTCATGGTCACGCGTGAGTTGCCTTTCGTGGAGGCTGCGCGGGCCCGTGGAACCTCGTCCTTCCGGATCCTGTGGCGTCATGTCCTGCCGAACTCGATCGGACCGGTCGTCGTACAGACTCCGCTCGAGCTGGGCAGTGCGATCCTGACCGCCGCCGGCCTCGGCTTCCTCGGGCTCGGGGTACAGCAGCCGACACCCGAATGGGGCTCGATGCTGGGTGCATCGCGGGACTTCATGATCGGCCACAGCGGCCTGGTCACCCTGCCCGGTCTGGCGATCGCCGGACTGATCCTCTGCTTCAACCTGCTCGGTGACGGCGTCCGGGACTTGTTGGATCCGCGTTCGCGAGGACGCGGGAACCGGGTCACCCGCCGGGTCCGCCGCCGGCTGGCCAAGGGGGAGGCACGATGAACGAGATCGCCCTGCAGGTCCGCAACCTGACCACCTATTTCCGTGCCGACCACGCCGACCTCGCGGCGGTCGACGGCGTGGACCTGACCGTCCGGCATGGCCGCACACTCTGTGTGGTCGGCGAGTCGGGTAGCGGCAAGAGTGTCACCGCGTTGTCGATCATGAGGCTCCTGGCCGACAACGCCTACCTGGGCGCGGACAGCCGGATCCAGCTCGGCGAGCGCGAGCTCACCGGACTCAGCGAACGCGAGATGCGCCGGGTGCGGGGCGGTGACATCGCGATGATCTTCCAGGAGCCGATGACCTCGCTGGACCCCGTCTACACGGTGGGGAAGCAGATCCGGGAGGCCGTCCTCCAGCATCAGGGCATCGGCCGGAAGGCGGCCGGCGCCCGCGCGCTGGAGTTGATGAAGCTGGTCGGCATTCCGGCGGCGGAGTCCCGGATGAAGGACTATCCGCATCAGCTCTCCGGCGGCATGCGGCAACGGGTCATGATCGCCTGCGCCCTCGCCTCGGACCCGAAGGTGCTGATTGCGGACGAGCCGACGACGGCCCTCGACGTGACCATCCAGGCGCAGATCCTGGAGCTGATCCGCGAGCTCCAGCGCAAGGTGGGCATGGCGATCGTGCTGATCACCCACGATCTCGGGGTGGTTGCCGAGATGGCCGACGAGGTCGCGGTCATGTACGGCGGCAAAGTGGTCGAGACCGGCGCCGTGAAGCAACTCTTCGAGCAGCCCAAACACCCGTACACGGAAGCGCTGCTGGCCAGCATGCCCCGTCTCGGAATGGACAAGTCCGAGCCCTTGCGCACCATCCCGGGATCGGTGCCGAGCCTGGGAGCACGGCCGGAGGGCTGCCGGTTCGCGGCGCGCTGCTCCCACGCCTTCGACCTGTGCCACCGGGAACTCCCGGTGCTCAGCCAAGTGGGGGACCAGGAGGTGGCGTGCTGGCTGCACGCGCCCGACCAGGCAGGAGACCGATCCGCGTGAGCGAAGCACAGTCCGAACCGCTGTTGCGGATCCGCGGCCTCAAGACGCACATCCCGATCCGCCGCGGCCTGTTCCGACGTGTCCAGGGTCATGTGCGCGCGGTCGACGGAGTGGACCTCGACGTGGCCGCGGGCGAGACCGTGGGTCTCGTCGGTGAGTCCGGCTGCGGCAAGTCCACACTCGGCCGGACGATCCTGCGGCTGATCGAGCCGACGGAGGGCGAGGTGCGCTTCGACGGGGTCGACCTCGCCGGCCTCGGCCGCGGCGATCTCCGGCTGGCCCGCCGCGATCTGCAGCCGGTCTTCCAGGACCCGGTGGGCTCTCTCAATCCGCGGATGACCGTGCGGCAGCTGATCGGGGAGTCGCTGCTGCCGACGACGGACCTCAACCGCGCACAACGAGATGAGCGGGTCGAGCAGACCCTCGCCGCGGTCGGCCTGTCCGCCGATGTGATGGACAAATATCCGCATGAGTTCTCGGGCGGGCAGCGGCAGCGCATCGCCATCGCGGCGGCCCTGGTGGTCCGGCCCCGGTTCGTCGTCGCGGACGAACCGGTCTCGGCATTGGACGTCTCGGTCCAGTCGCAAGTCCTGAATCTGCTCGCTGACCTCCGCAGGGAGTTCTCCCTGACCTATCTCTTCATCGCCCACGACCTCGCCGTCGTCGACTACTTCGCCGATCGGGTGGCCGTGATGTACCTGGGCCGGATCGTCGAGCTCGGCACTCCGGAGTTGATCCGTACGACGCCGCAGCACCCCTACACGCGGGCGCTTCTCAGCGCGATCCCGGAGCCGGAGCCCGGTCAGGTGCGGGAGCGGATCGTCCTCTCCGGCGACGCACCGAGTCCGATCGGGATCCGCCGGGGCTGCGGGTTCGTCTCGCGCTGCCCGATCGCCCAGGAGATCTGCCACGTGGAGGACCCGATGCTTGCCGAGACCCCCGCCGGCCGCATGGTCGCCTGCCACTTCCCGGGGCAGACGTGAGCACGGCCTGACGCAGCCGTGCCACGATGGGCGCGGCCGGACGTACGGATCACCAGCAGACCAGAACGGAGGCGGCAAGCCGATGAGTCAAGCCCGATCAGTGACGGACCCTTCCGACGCGAACTGTTGCCGTACCGCTCGCGCGGACACCCGGGGGCGTGCCTGGCTGGTCGAGGCGGTACGCCGGGTCGAGGCCGACGCGAACCGCTCCGCGGACACCCATCTGCACTCCTTCCCGCTTCCCGGCGAATGGGGCATCGACCTCTATCTCAAGGACGAGTCGGTGCACCCGACCGGTTCGCTCAAGCACCGGCTGGCCCGCTCGCTCTTCCTCTATGCCCTGTGCAACGGCTGGATCGACGCCGACTCGACGATCGTCGAGGCCTCGTCGGGATCGACGGCCGTCTCCGAGGCCTATTTCGCGCGGCTGCTCGGGCTGCCCTTCGTGGCGGTGATGCCGCGGTCGACCTCGCCGGAGAAGATCGCGCTGATCGAATTCCACGGCGGTCGCTGCCACCTGGTCGACGACCCGGCGGCCATCTATGACGAGGCCAGGAGTCTCGCGGAGGCGACCGGCGGTCACTATCTCGACCAGTTCACCTATGCCGAGCGAGCCACCGACTGGCGGGGCAACAACAACATCGCCGAATCCATCTTCGAGCAGCTGGCGCAGGAGCGGCACCCGGTTCCGCGTTGGGTGGTCGTCGGCGCCGGCACCGGAGGCACCTCGGCCACGATCGGCCGCTTCCTCCGCTATCGCCGCATGGACACCGAGCTCTGCGTCGTCGACCCGGAGAACTCGGCCTTCTTCGAGGGCTGGTCGCAGGACGATCCCGGCTACGTGACCGGCATGGGTTCGCGGATCGAGGGGATCGGACGGCCGCGGGTCGAGCCCTCCTTCATGCCCGCCGTCGTCGACACGATGATCGCCGTACCCGATGCCGCCTCGATCGCGGCCGCCCGCTGGACCTCGCAGACCCTCGGCCGCTCCGTCGGCGGCTCCACCGGTACGGCGATGTGGGGTGCGCTGCGACTGGTCGCGGAGATGCGCGAGATCGGGGAGACCGGTTCGGTGGTGACGCTGATCTGCGACGGCGGTGAGCGTTACGCGCACACCTACTTCAACGACGAGTGGCTCGCTGCTCAGTCGATCGACATCGCGCCGTACCTGGCGACTCTCGACCGCTTCGCCGAGGCCGGGGAGTGGGCCGAGCCCTCCTAACGCGTCCGCCATCCGACCCCTCGGGATGCCCGATCAGGGTCGGCGAGAGACACTAGGCGCATGCCCCGACTCCGATCAGCAACCTCCACACAGGGCCGCAACATGGCTGGTGCGCGTGCACTCTGGCGCGCGACCGGCATGACCGACAGCGACTTCGGCAAGCCGATCGTCGCGATCGCGAACTCCTTCACCGAGTTCGTACCCGGCCATGTGCAC
>JASLCW010000202.1 GCA_030151765.1 Marmoricola sp. | reverse complement strand
GCCAACACCTCGCAGAAGCCGCAGGTGGTCATCGACGCGATGGTCGACCACCTGGAGCGCCACAACGCCAATGTGGCGCGGGCGATGCACCAGCTCGGCGCGGAGTCCTCGGAGGCCTTCGAGGAGGCACGCGACAAGGTCGCCCGCTTCATCGGTGCGCCGGAGCGCGAAGGCGTGATCTTCACCAAGAACGCCAGCGAGGCGATCAACCTGGTCGCTCGCGTTCTGCCCCTCGGGCCGGGTGACAACGTGGTCAGCACCGAGATGGAGCACCACTCCAATATCGTTCCGTGGCAGCTGGCCTGCGAGCGGGCCGGAGCGGAGTTCCGCTGGTTCGGCCTGACCGAGGACGGCCGGCTGGACCTCACGAACGTCGACCAGTTGATCGACGAGAACACCAGGATCGTGGTGTTCACCTGGGTCTCCAACATGCTCGGCACCATCAACCCGGTGGCGGAGCTGACCCGCAAGGCACACGAGGCGGGTGCCCTGGTACTCGTGGACGCCTCGCAGGCGGCCACGCAGCTGCCGATCGACCTGGCCTCCATGGACCCGGTGGAGCGTCCGGACTTCGTGGCCTTCACCGGCCACAAGGTCGTTGGCCCGACCGGCATCGGGGTCCTCTGGGGGCGCCGCGACCTGCTCGACGAGCTGCCGCCCTTCCTCGGTGGCGGCGAGATGATCGAGACGGTCACGATGGCGGGAACCACCTACGCCAAGGCGCCGCACCGCTTCGAAGCCGGCACTCCGCCGATCGTCGAGGCCGTCGGGCTGGGCGCGGCCGTGGACTACCTCGGTCACCTCGGTCTGGATGCGGTCCACACGCATGAGCAGACCATCACCGGCTACCTGCTCGACGGCCTCGGCAGCCTCACCGGCGTGAAGGTGCTCGGTCCGCTCGACCCGAAGCTGCGCGGCGGCGCGGTCTCCTTCGAGGTCGACGGCGTCCACCCGCACGACGTCGCGCAGCTGCTCGACTCCCGCGGCATCGCCGTACGCGCGGGACATCACTGCGCGAAGCCGGCGCACGCCCGCTTCGGCGTGCAGAGCTCCACCCGGGCCTCGTCCTACCTCTACACGACCCCGGCGGAGATCGACGCGCTGATCGAGGGAATCGCCTACACCCAGAAGTACTTCAAGGTGGTATGAGCGTGACGAGCAATATGGACCTGGATGCGCTGTACCAGGAGATCATCCTGGACCACTACCGCAATCCGCTGCACAGCGGACTGCGGGAGCCCTTCGAGGCCGAGGTGCACCACGTCAACCCGACCTGTGGCGACGAGGTCACCCTGCGGGTGCACCTGTCCGCCGACGGCGCCACCATCGAGGACGTCTCGTACGACGCCGAGGGCTGTTCGATCAGCCAGGCCGGCGCCTCGGTGATGAGCGACCTGGTGATCGGCAAGCGCGTCGACGAGGCGATGGAGGTGCACCAGACCTTCCTCGAGCTCATGCAGGGCAAGGGCCAGGTGGTGCCCGACGAGGATGTCCTCGAAGATGGTGTCGCCTTCGCCGGCGTCGCGAAGTTCCCCGCGCGCGTGAAGTGCGCGCTGTTGTCGTGGATGGCCATGAAGGACGCCGTCTCGACCGCACTGACCAAGTCCGAGGAGAGCAACTGATGAGCGATCACTCCGACCTCCCCGAGGTCCCCACCGGAGGCTCGACCCTGACCGCCGATGACGTCACCGAGGCGATGAAGGACGTCGTCGACCCCGAGCTCGGCATCAATGTCGTCGACCTCGGCCTGATCTACGGCGTCCATGTCGACGGCAACGACGTCGTCATCGACATGACGCTGACCTCGGCCGCCTGCCCGCTGACCGATGTGATCGAGGACCAGACCAACACCGCCCTCGAGGGCATGGCCTCCGATGTCGCGATCAACTGGGTCTGGATGCCGCCGTGGGGCCCGGACAAGATCACCGACGACGGTCGGGAGATGTTGCGCGCCCTCGGCTTCAACGTCTGACGCCACCGTGCTCACCGACACCAGCGAGGGCCCGATCGAGGCCTTCTGGCGCAATGCCCGTCGGCATGCCCACATGGAGACCGTTCCGGTCTACTTCGGCAGCCAGGCGGGAGAGCTCGTCGTACCGCCGACGTGGTCCTTCGGCGCCAACGACGAGCAGGCGGACGAACTGCTCGACCTGGTGCTCGCCGGCACCAAGACCGCCACGGCCAGTGCCTACGCGGACTACGAGGCCGAACAGGCGCCGCTGCCCGCACTGGGCGACCTGAGCATCGTGCTGGACTCGACCGGTCGTCCGCGGGCGCTGCTGCAGACCTCTGCGGTCGAGGTCCGGCCCTTCGGTGAGGTCGATGCGGAGCACGCCCGCCTCGAGGGCGAGGGTGACCTGAGCCTGGACCACTGGCGACGGGTGCACGAGGCCTTCTTCGCCGCCGAGGGTCACGAGGCGACTGCCGGGATGCCGGTGGTGCTGGAGCGCTTCGTGCTCCTCTACTCGGCGGACTGACGATGCCGCAGGTGCTCGTCGTACCGTCCCGTCTGGATCGGTGGGCGGCGAACTTCGTCGGCCGGCACGGCGCCACCGCGATGAATGTGGCGGACGGCGCACTCGTCGGCTTCGCCCACGACGGCTCCTACTTCGAGGCGCGGCTGCCCTTCGGCAGAAGGTACGCCGGCCCGGCCCGCACGGAGGACTTCGAGTCCGCCTGTGCGCCTCCCGAGGACTGGGGGATCGTGCTGGTGCGCAAGGGCGGCTTCGCCGTCGGACGCATCGCCGGCGAGGCCATCGCGGACAGCAAGGTCGGGCAGCGCCACGTGCAGGG
>JASLCW010000141.1 GCA_030151765.1 Marmoricola sp. | reverse complement strand
AGCCGGGCCAGTTCGGTGGCGACGTCTCGCACCTGAACCTGCACAAGACCTTCTGCATCCCGCACGGCGGCGGTGGCCCCGGCGTGGGCCCGGTGGCGGTGCGCGAGCACCTGGCGCCCTTCCTGCCCAGCCACCCGCTGCATCCCGATGCGGCCAAGCTCCAGGGTGTCGGCGCGGTCAGCGCGGCGCCGTACGGCTCGGCGGGAATCCTGCAGATCTCGTGGGCCTACATGCGGATGATGGGAGCCGAGGGGCTCACCTCGGCCACCGGCGTCGCGGTGCTGGCGGCCAACTACGTGGCCAACCGTCTGCAGGAGCACTTCCCGGTGCTCTATCGCGGACACAACGGCCTGGTCGCGCACGAGTGCATCCTCGACGTACGGGACATCACCAAGGACACCGGCGTCAGTGTCGACGATGTCGCGAAGCGGCTGATCGACTACGGCTTCCACGCCCCGACGATGAGCTTCCCGGTAGCGGGCACGCTGATGGTGGAGCCGACCGAGTCCGAGGACCTGGCCGAGCTGGATCGCTTCTGTGACGCGATGATCGCGATCAAGGGGGAGATCGACAAGGTCGCCGCAGGGGAGTGGGACGTGCACAACTGCCCACTGAGCGGCGCCCCGCACACCGCCGAGGTCCTGCTCGATGACTCCTTGGGGTACGACGCCAAGACCGCCGTCTTCCCCAACGGATTCGACCCGGACAAGTACTGGCCGCCAGTACGCCGGATCGACCAGGCCTACGGTGACCGCAACCTGGTCTGCAGCTGCCCGCCGCCCGAGGCCTTCGCGGACTGACGCCGTGGTGACCACCCCCGATCTCCCGGTCCACGAATACGCGGGAGCCGACGGTGCCCGCCTCGCCTACCGGGAGGTGGGGGAGGGACGACTGCTGGTGCTCTGGCACGGCTTCGTCTCCACCGGCTACGTGAACTGGATCAAGTACGGCCATGCCGAACTGCTCGCCGACGCGGGCTATCGCGTGGTGATGCCGGACCTGCGCGGCCACGGCGACTCGTCACGCTCGCACGACCCGGCGGCCTATCCGCCGGACGTCCTGGCCGACGACGGCTTCGCCCTGCTCGACCATCTCGGCGCGACGCCGGGGGACTTCGACCTTGGCGGCTACTCGCTGGGCTCCCGGACCAGCATGCGGATGCTGGTCCGAGGTGCCCGGCCCGGTCGGGCGGTGCTCGCCGGCATGGGCCTGTCGCGGATGCTCGACATCAGCCGGGCCAGCGACTGGTACCGGCAGGTGCTGGCCAATCTCGGCAGCTATCGACACGGTGACCCGGAATTCATGACGCAGGCCTTCGTGAAGACCGTCAAGGGCGATCCGGAGGCGCTCTCACTGGTGATCGGTGCGAGTGTGCCGACCACCAGCGAAGAGATCGCTACCGCCGACACGCGCACGCTGGTGCTGCTGGGCGACCAGGACGACGACCATGGCTCGGGTGCGGAACTGGCCGCGCTGATGCCGGATGCGTCGTACAGCGTGATCCCGGGCAGTCACATGGCCGCGGTCGCCAGGCCCGAGCTCGGAGAGGCGATCGCGGACTTCCTCGGTGACCCCCGTGAGTGCTGAGCACTGGCAGGCGGTTCTCGACGCCTATCAGGCGGTACGACGCCTTCCCGGCATCGTCGCCGTCGTGCACGAGGACGCCCGGCCGGTGTGGACCGGCGTGGCCGGTGAGGCCGACCCGGCGCGGCAGTACCGGATCGGTTCGATCACCAAGAGCCTGACCGCCATTGCGGTGCTGCAGTGTCGCGACGACGGCCTGCTGGAGCTCGACGACGCGCTCGGCTCGACGGTGCCGGAGTCCACGCTGGGCGCACTGACCCTGCGCGAACTGCTCTCGCACACGTCGGGCTTGCGGAGTGAGCCGGCGGGCCCGTGGTGGGAGCGTTCGCCCGGTGTCGGGTTCGCGGAGCTGGTCACGGCCAACAACGACCTGCGGCAGCCCTTCGGGCCCGGAGAGGCCTTCCACTACAGCAATCTCGGCTTCGCGCTGCTCGGCGAGGTCGTCGCGCGGGTGCGCGGGCGGGCCTGGTTCGACGTGGTCGGGGAACGGATCCTCGAACCGCTCGGCATGACGGAGACGACCCTGCTGCCCACCGCGGATCATGTGCAGGGCTTCAGCGTCGACCACTTCGCCGGAACCGTGACCCGTGAGCCGCACCAGGACACCGGCGCGATGGCGCCGGCGGGACAGTTGTGGAGCACCGTCGCCGACCTTGGTCGCTTTGTCGACATGTTGGCGCGTGGGCGGGCCGAGGTACTGGCGGCGGATTCGCTGGCCGAGCTGCTCCGACCGGTCCGGGACGACTACGGCCTCGGCATCATGAGGTTCCCGGGACCCGACGGCCGCCTGGTCGGGCACGTCGGTTCGATGCCCGGTTTCCAGGCCTGCGCGCTGATCGAGCCGGTGAGCGGTCGCGGGCTGGTCGCACTGACCAATGCCACCACGGGCTTCATGGGCGAGGAGCTGGCGGCGCGGATGCTCGGCTCGGCCACGCCGCCGGCGCTGGAGGCCTGGCGGCCGAGCGTCGCCGTACCGGACTGGGCACGGGAGCTGCTGGGGCTGTGGTTCTGGGGCAATTCCGCCTACGGCTGCCGCTGGCACAACGAGCGCCTGGAGTTGATCGACCTCGCGCGCGGCAGGCTCGCCGAGCAGTTCGTGCAGGTCGGCGACCGGATCGTCGGTCACCTCGGCTATCACCGCGGCGAGACGCTGGCGGTACGACGGCTCGACGGTGATCCGATCAGCCTGGAGTGTGCGACCTTCGTCTACACCCGGGTCCCGTACGACGCCCGCGTGGACATCCCCGGGGGACTACCGGCGCGTTAGCGTCGAGCCCTTGCGGGCCTTCTGCACCTCGATGCCCACCGGTATCCGCTCGCGAAGCTCCGGAACGTGGCTGACCACGCCGATCACGCGGCCGTTGTTGCGCAGCGAGTCGAGGGTGTCCATGACGCCGTCGAGGGTCTCGGCGTCGAGCGAACCGAAGCCCTCGTCGATGAAGAGCATGTCGATGGGGACGCCGCCGGCCTCGTGGGCGACGGTGTCGGCGAGGCCGAGCGCGAGGGCCAGGGAGACGACGAAGGTCTCGCCGCCCGAGAGGGTCGCCGGGTCCCGGCGCACTCCCGTCCAGTCGTCGCGGACACGCAGGCTGAGCCCGCCCTTCTGGGCACCGACGCCGCGCTCTTCGGTGTGTTCGAGGGCGTAGCGCTGATCGGTCATCCCGGCGAGCCGGTCGTTGGCGGCCGCGACCACCTGACGGAGGCGTTCGCCGAGAACATAGGCGGAGAGGCGCATCTTGAGGAGGTTGTCGCGGCTGGTGCCCTCGGCCAGCGTCGACACCGACTCGGCGACGGCGAAGTCGGCGCGCACCGGCTGCCATGCTGCGATCGCGGCGCGGGTCTCGCCGTCGAGCTCGGCTAGTCGGCCGGCCGCGGTCGTCATGGTGGTGAGGACCGCGTCGGCATCGCCGCGCACGACATCGGCGAGATTCAGGGCGGTCGCGGTGACCTCGACGTCGGCTGCCTCCTGTGCGAGGGCCTCGACGACCTCGCCCGAGCCGAGTACGGCTTCGGCATCTCGCCGCGCCTCGTCGTGGCGCGCCACGGCGGCGTCCATGATCGCGACCTGGTCGGCATCGAGGAGGACCGCGCGCGCTGCGTCGGCGGATTCGAAGCCGGCCTCGTCGAGCGCTCGGGCTGCGGTCGCGTCGGCCTCCTCGAGCACGGACCGGGCGAGCGTCAGCGCGGTGACGGCGGCCCGGGCGTGGCTGAGATTCGCGGTTCGCGCGCGATGATGTGCGGCACGCCGGGCCAGGTCCGGGAACTCGCCCCGCGCCTTCTCGCAGGCAGCGGCGGCCACGAGCGCCTCGGCCTCCGCCTCGGCCAGGCCGGTGGTCAGGTGGGCATGGCCGGCCCGGCGGGCGGAGAGTTGCCCGGCCAGCGTCTCCCGTTCCGAACGCAGTCCGTCGAGCCGCTTCTTCGCCGTGGGGAGTCGTTCGGCCGCGGTACGGGCCTGCTCGAGGGCCTGGTCGAGTCCGGTGAGGTCCTCGCTCCACTGCGCGGCCGTGCGCCCCTGTGCCCCGTCCATCGTCTTGTCGTGTCGCGAACGAGCGCCGAAGAGCGCCTGCTCGGTCGCCAGGCGGGTCGTCTCCGCGGTCTCCCAGGCGCGCAGTGTGGCCTCCTCCTGCTGGCGACCGGCCTCGACGGTGCCGCCTGCGGGGGAGGGGTGCTCGATGCTGCCGCAGACCGGGCAGGCGCAGCCGCTGGCGAGCTGGCCGGCGAGTTCGCCGGCCATGGCGTGGATGCGGGCCTCACGGGCGTCGAGGTGTGCTTCACGGAGCAGCAGCACCTGGTCGACACACTCCCGGAACTCGCCTTCCAGACGGGCCAGCTCGGTGGCCGCGTCGAGGAGGTCGACCGCAGCCCGGCGGCCCTCGGTAGCGGCCTGGTGCGAGATCCGGAGCGAGCCGAGCTCGGCCGCGAGGAGCTCGTGCTCCTCGATCGCGGTGACCTGAGCGGTGATCGCGGCGTCCAGATCGGCCAAGCGGGCATCGCCGGCGTCGATCGCCGCCGCTTCGACCGCGAGGGTCGCGGTCAGCTCCGCAACCCGGCGTACGGCGTCGGCGTGCTCGGTCTCGAGCCGGAGATCGGCCTCGGCCTGCTGCTCGGACCGGATCGCGGCATCGAGTGCGGCGGCGACCGCATCGGCGTCGGCGGCCGGTGCCTCGACGAAGTCGAGTGCCGACCTGACTTCGCCCGCGAGCCGGTCCACCTCGTCACGAGCCGCCACGACCCGGTCGATGCGGTCCGCGATGCCCGCGGCGCGACGGTGCGCGGCGACGGCGGCCTCTCGTGAGGCATGGTCGGCCGCGTCCTCGTCGAGCTCGGCGAGGAGCTGCCGGGCACGCCGGCCGCGGCTCTGCAGCTCCTGCAGAGCCAGTGCCCGCCGATGCTCGTCGGTCGCGACCCGATGCGCCTCGAGAGCCCGGGCCGCCGACTCCTCGGCGGTGACAAGGCCGGTCCGCGCGGCGTCGAGGGCCGCGCTCGTCCAGGCTGTCAGGTCATCGGGGTCATGGTGCGCCGGATCGGCGTCCGCCCAGGTGACGGGGAGCGGCTCCCCGGCCGCCTCGCTGAAACGGTGGGCGAGAGCCATCACCCGGTCATGCCGATCGCGTTCGTGGCGTCGCAGCTCGCGCCGATGGTCGGAGAGCCAGCGCTCGATCCGCTCGAAGCGGTCGGTGCGGAAGAGCCGCTGGAGTACGGCGTGGCGCTCGGCGGAGGTGGCTCGCAGGAAGGCCTGGAAGTGCCCCTGCGGGAGCATCGCGACCTGGGTGAACTGGGTGCAGGTCATGCCGAGGAGGCCGGTCACGAAGAGCCCGGCGTCGTCGAGCCGGGTGGTCAGGGTTGTCCAGGAGGCCCCGCGCTGTTCCTCGACGATTACCCGCGCCTGCTGACGTGTGGTGCCGGTGCCGCGCCGCTTGGGTCGTTCCCACGCGGGGGAGCGGGTGAAGAGGAAACGCCGCTCCCCGACGCTGAGCTCGAGCCGCACCTCGGGCGCCGCGTCTCCCGGGGCGTGGTCGCTGCGCAGGTGCTTGGCGTCGTGACGGTCGCCGGGGACCTCGCCGTACAGCGCGAAGCAGACGGCGTCGAGCACACTGCTCTTGCCCGCGCCGGTCGCGCCGGTGAGCAGGAAGAGACCCGATTCGGAGAGCGCGTCGAAGTCGACCCGGACGGTCCCCCCGAAGGGGCCGAAGGCGGTCACGTCGAGATGATGCAGACGCATGCTAGGCACTCACCCGGGTGTCCGCGTCGGGATCGGGGCAGCACGAGTCGACGGCGCGTTGGAGCAGGTCGCGCTCGAGGTCGTCGGGCTCGATACCGCGGACGGCGGTGACGAAGTCCGCGGCGAT
>JASLCW010000066.1 GCA_030151765.1 Marmoricola sp. | reverse complement strand
GCCGGCTTCACCGCCCCGGAGGGCAAGACCATGGGCCACGCCGGCGCCATCGTCTCCGGCTCCTCGGGCACCGCGCAGGCGAAGAAGGAGGCACTCGAGGCCGCCGGCGTCAAGGTCGGCAAGACTCCCTCGGAGACCGCCGAGCTGATGCGCGCCATCCTCAACGGCTGACGAACATCGCGAGGCGCCACGTCCGGTTTCCGGACGTGGCGCCTCGTTGCCTTTCCAGGGCGTGCTCGGTCAGCGCAGGGGAGTGCGGCGGCAAGGATCAGGTGACCGCGTTGCGTACGGCGTACGACGGGTCGAGGTGCTCACCCGCGTCCAGTGCCGCCACCAGGTGCTCGACCGCGTCGTAGACGTCGACATGGCGGATGTAGAGCGGCGCGAAGCCGAAGCGGGCGATGCCTGCGCCACTGGCGAGGTCATCACCGACCTGTCTGAAGTCCCCGATGACGCCGCGGGCGATCAGCGCCTGCACGATCCCGTAGGCGTGTTCGTGCTGAAAGGAGACCTGGCTGCCGCGGCGGGTGTGCTCACGCGGCGTCACGATGTCGACGGCGTCGCCGAGACGCTCCTCGAGCAGGGCGATGAAGAAATCGGTCAGTGACAGCGAGAGCGCCCGTAGGTCGTCGGTGCCGACGCCGTCGAAGGCGCCGAGAGCCGCGTCGAGTGAGGACAGGGCCAGCACCGGGACGGTGCCCGACGCCATCCGCCGGATCCCGTCGGCGGGCTCGTAGCCCAGCGCCATCGCGAACGGGCTCGCGTGCCCGATCCAGCCGGTGATCGGCTGGCGCACGTCGGCCTGATGGCGCGGCGCGACCCACACGAAGGCAGGGGAGCCGGGTCCGCCGTTGAGGTACTTGTAGGTGCAGCCGACCGCGAAGTCGGCACCCGCGTCGGTGAGGTCCACGGGTACGGCGCCCGCCGAATGGCAGAGATCCCACTGCACCAGTGCGCCCTTCGCGTGCGCGGCCGCGGTCACGCCGGCCATGTCGAACATCGCGCCGGTCCGGAAGTCCACGTGGGTCAGCGAGAGCAGCGCGGTGTCGTCCCGTACGGCGTCCGCCGGGTCGGCCGGGTCGCACCAGCGCACCTCCAGGCCCAGCAGGTCCGCGATGCCCGAGGCGATGTATCCGTCGGTGGGGAAGGTGCCGGGTTCGACGACGATCACCCGGCGATCCGGCCGCATGCGGGTGGCCGCCACCATCGTCTTGAAGAGGCTGACGCTCGTCGAGTCGCCGAGATGGAGGTCGGCGCCGTCCACACCGATGAGGCGCGCGATCCGCGGAGCCACCCGGGCGGACAGGTCCATCCAGCCCGCGTCGTTCCAGGAGCGGATCAGGCCGCGCGCCCACTCGCCGCCGATCACCTCGGACATCCGCTCGGCGACGGTGCGCGGCGGTGCCCCGAGGGAATTGCCGTCGAGGTAGATGACCGCGTCGTCGAGGTCGAAGAGCTCCCGCCGACTCGCGGATGCGGCCGTGGTGTCGAGGTGGAGTGCATCGTCACGCGTGGTCATGGCCACCTCCGCTGGGTCAGGATGGATTGCCGGCCAGCCGCTGGCCGGCACGGGCCAGCAGGTCGGAGAAGACAGTCTTGCTGATGTCGGCATTGTCCGCAGGTGCGAAGCCGACCTGCGCGATCCGGCTGCCGACGCGTACAACGCCCATCCAGTAGCTGACCGTCGACCGCTGGGCATTGATCTCGTTGGACAGCCACCACCCGGCGTACGACGTACCGCCGCCGCCGGCGTCGAAGGCGTTCTTGACCGAGCTGCCGAGCTGGCGCTTCTCGCAGGAGGCCATCCGCTTGGCGACCGTCGCCTGGAAGGCCTTCGCGGCCTTGGGGGTGCCGTAGTCGGCGGTCACCTCGGTGAGCCCGAATCGAGCCGGCAACCCGGCCTGCGGGATCAGGAAGGTCCGTGACGTCGCCTTACGGCCGCCGCCCGCGAGATTGGAGTCGTCGCAGGTCGTGGTGGCCAGGTTGGGCCCGCCGACGACCGGGTCGGTGCCCACCCAGGGCCGCTTGATCGCCGGCAGCACCGGCATGTCGACGGTGGACAGCAGCCCGGGCGTCTCACCGCTCGGCGGGAGGTAGTCGACGAGCTGCGAGGAGATCGGGCTGCAGTTCTTGGCCACCGCGCTGGCCGAGCACAGCTGCGTCAGCGCCCGGCTCGCCAGGGAGGCCATCGCCGGGACCGAGTCCTGCGGCTGGCTCGTCGTCAGCTGCAGGGTCGAGGTGACCTGACCGCTGCGGGTGACGGCGACGAGATAGCGCGCCCGGCCCGGCGCGGTCAGGTTCAGGACGACGGACTGGTCGCCGACACCGACCAGTCGGTGACCGTCGAGGAGCTGCACCCCGCGCTGGGCGCAGCCGGCGTACCAGCGGACGGCGGTGTCGAAGGCGGTACCGGTGGCCCTCGCGGTGGCGGACACGTCGACCGTCTGGAGCGCGGTGCGCCCCTTGGGCCCGGTGAGTCCGCCGACGACCGTGTGCAGCGCCTTCTGGTCGGCGCTGAGACGGGGTCGGCAGACGGAGCGGAGGGCGTTGGTGTCCTTGGTCGCCGCCCAGGTGCCCTGGCCGAGGACGGTCATGTCGGTGCCGCTGATCAGCATCGCGGTGGTGACCGGCTTGTCCTCG
>JASLCW010000126.1 GCA_030151765.1 Marmoricola sp. | reverse complement strand
GGCGCGCCCAGGTGTGACCAGCGGGCAACGCGTGATGCCCGAGTCGGACATCACCGAGGTCGGGGGTGTCCCCGTGACGACCCTGTTGCGCACGGCCTGCGATCTCGGCCGGCTGTTGTGGCGCGAGCGGGCCTTCGCCGCACTCGACGCCTTCCTCCACGCGGGCGTCGACAAGGACGAACTGCTGCTCGCCGTCGAGCGCTTCCGCGGCATGCGCGGGGTCTGCCAGTTGCGTGCCTTCGCCCCACTGGCCGACGCGCGCGCGGATTCGCCGCCGGAGTCGATCATGCGCCTGCGCTGGCTGGACACCGGACTGCCCGCACCGCAGCCGCAGGTGCCGGTGGACGGTCCGGGTACGACCTGGTTTCTCGACCTGGGCCTTGAAGGGCTCTACTACGCGATGGAGTACGACGGCGAGGAATTCCACTCGAGCGAAGCCGATGTCGAGCATGACCGGGAACGCCGTGACTGGATGCGGGAGAACACGCCGTGGATCATCGATGTCATCGACAAGCACACGCTCTTCAACGGCACCAATACATATGAACACAAGTTGCGCAGAGGGATCGCCGAGGCACGTCGTACGGTGGCGAACCGGGTGCGCGGGAGACGTTGGTTCACTCAGCCCGGGGACTGACTCGACGATGCATTTCTCTGGGGTGTCAGAGGGTTGAGGATGCATTTCCGTGGGGTGTCAGCGCATTTTTGTTGCATTTCCCTGGGGTCTCAGTGTTCCTCGTAGTGCCTTCCACCTTCGCGCTCACCCTCGCGCCCACCCTCGCGCCCACCCTCGTGTACGGCGTGCCGGTGGCCGTCGTGGACGTAGTCGATGTGATCCCCGTGCTCGATGGCGGGGTGGCCGCAGCCGGGGCCGTGCTGATGCCGGTGCTCGACGGTCCCGTAGGCGGTGCTGTCGTCGCTGACCGGGAAGGGCGCATGGGCGCGGGCACGATGCTGCCGCAGCAGTCCCAGGGGCGCGGAGACCGCGAAGAGGGCCAGTGCGAAGAGGACGATCGTCGGTCCCGAGGGGATGTCGACGGCGGTCGTGACGGACAGGCCGCCCACCGCGGAGATGCCGCCGAGGCCCATCGCGACCGCCATCGTGGCGCGGAAGCCGCGGGTGAACTGCTGGGCCGTCGCCACCGGGATGATCATGAGCGCGCTGACCAGCAGGAGACCGACCGTGCGCATTGCGATGCTCACCGAGACCGCGCCGAGCACCGAGATCAGCACGTTGTAGAAGGTGACCGGGAGGCCCGCCGTACGCGCGAAGGCCTCGTCGTTGGCGACCGCGAAGAACTGCGGGAGCAGCGCCACCGCGGCGACGATCACGACGACGGCGAGGATCACGCTGATCAGGACGTCCGTCGAGGAGATCGAGGTGATCGATCCGAAGAGGTACTCCTGCATCGCGAAGGCGCCGTTGCCGGCCAGGCTGGCCAGCACCAGGCCGCCCGAGATGCCGCCGTAGAAGAGCAGCGCCAGGGCGACATCGGCGGTGGCCTTCCCACTCACCCGGATCAGCTCGATGACCAGCGCGCCGATGATCGCGACGATGATCGCGACGACCGTCGGGGAGGTGCCGGTGAGCAGGCCGAGGGCGACGCCGGTGACACAGATGTGGCCGATGCCGTCGCCGAGTAGCGCCAGGCGCCGCTGCACCAGGTAGGTGCCCACGGCCGGTGCCGAGATGCCGGTGACGGCCGCCGCCAGGAGCGCCTTCAGCATGAAGGGCTCGAGGAAGATGCTCAGGAAGCTCATGACTCCCGCCCGTCCAGCGGCGCGCGCAGGAGCCCGGGTACGGCGGACTCCGGGTGGAGATGGTGATGACCGTGATCGGGCCCGGCGGACTCACTGACGATCCGTCCGTCCCGCAGGTTGACCGTGTGGTCGATCAGCGGCGCGAAGGGCCCGAGCTCGTGGAGTACGACGACCACCGCCGTACCCGCTCGCGCCCGCCCGGCGATGGTGGCGGCGATCGATTCCTGGCTGCCGAGATCGACGCCGGCATTGGGCTCGTCGAGCACCAGCAGCTCCGGCTGTACGGCGAAGGCGCGCGCCATCAGGACCCGTTGCTGCTGCCCGCCGGAGAGGGTCGTGACGGTCTGGTGACTCCGGTCGGAGAGTCCGACCTCGGTGATGGCGTCTGCCACCGCCGTCCGGTCGGCCTGTCGTTGGGGAAGGAAGGGCCTGCGGTGGGCGATGCGACCGGCGGAGACCACCTCGGTGACGGTGGCGGGCACGCCCTGGTTGATCGTGGAGCGCTGGGGCACATAGCCCACGCGCCGCCACTCGCGGAAGCGGGACAGCGGGGTGCCGAAGATCTCGAGCTCACCGGTCGCGGGCACCAGGCCGAGCAGCGCCTTCACCAGGGTGGACTTCCCCGACCCGTTCGCCCCGGTCAGCGCCACCACCTCGCCCGGCTGGACGGTCAGATCGATCTCGCGCAGGATCGGGCGGCCACCGAGGGCGACGGAGAGGCCGCGCGCCCGGAGTACGGGGGAGGAGGTGCTGGTCATCGGCATCCGTTCGCTTGCTGGATCGCTCGCAGATTGTCACGCATCAGTGTCAGGTAGGTCGCGTGCGGGTCGCTGGAGTCGAGCCCTTCGATCGGATCGAGGACGGCCGTCTTGACGCCGGCATTGGCGGCGAGCGATTGCGCGGTCTTGGGGCTGGCGAGGC
>JASLCW010000481.1 GCA_030151765.1 Marmoricola sp. | reverse complement strand
GACGCCGATCATCATCCCCGCAGGCACGTGGGACATGACCGACATCGAGTGGCAGGGCTCGCGACCGATCACCTCGGGCGCTGCGGTTATCCAGCTCGGCGACAACGCCGACCCCGCGAATGACGTGATCCTGCCCAACCTGCGCTGGATGGGGAATGACATCCAGATCAACAACCGCAACATGGGCACGTCGCCGATCGTGCTGCCCGCCGTCCCGCCGAGCGATTCGAACGTCACGCTGGAGCTCGGCTTCGGGCCCGCGGGCGCGTACTTCGTGTGCAACACGGGCGCGACCAACAAGGCGTTCATCGACGCGAGCGGCTGCCTCGCGACGTTCCTGCGCATGCAGTGCCGCATCGACGGTGCGGGCCCGTTCGTCAGCCTCGGCGCAACCGTGAACGCGTGGCTCGGGCTCGTGATGAACGACAACACCGTCATCCGGGCGGGTCAGATCATCGGCACCGACGCCTCGCAGACGGTGAGCGTCTTCCTGTTCGGCACGACCGCAGCATTCTCGCGTCAGGCGGGCTTCGCCGGCACGATTACACACTCGGGCCCGACGACGTATCCATGCGGCGGCGGCTTCTTGCGCACGTGGCTCGCCCCGTTCGGTGGGCAGGTGCCGTCGACGGTCGCGCTCACCGTGCAGCCGGGCGCCCCCAACGCGCTCGGCACCGCGTCGCTCGGCATGAACTCGACGCTGCGCCTCGACACGACCACGGGCGATATCGCGCAGGCGCTACCCAAGATTCGTGCGGCGGCGCCCGCGGCGGGCACGTCGCCCGTCGACAACAACGGCGTCACCGCGGGCGTGCTCGACTCGACGGGCATGCTGATCATCGTCAAGAACCAGAAGGGCGCGAACAAGGTGAAGATCTCGCCCGCGGCCGGCGACACCATCGACGATGATGGGGTCAAGACGCTCGACGTGCCCGCGGGTGGTGCGCGCACCCTTCAGTCCGACGGCGTGTCGAACTGGATGGTCGTCGGTGGCTACCTCTAGAGCTCGACGCTTGGCTCGATCGCCTGAAGGCGCTTGAGCAGCTTGTTCGCGACAGGGGCGGGGATGGTCTCGCCACGTTCCATGCGCAGTGACCACGTCATGTCGCGCACGTCCTGCAGCCCCGCGTTAGTCCGGCCGTTCACGATGTCGAGCGCGTCCTCGACGAGTGGGCGTCCGCGATGCAGCGCGAAGCCCATGTCGACGAGCACCGGCCCACGCTTGGTGTTGACGTACGCATCGTCCTTGAACTCGGGCGGCCCGAAGCCGTAGGGCTTCATCGCGCGCGTGATGCGCTCGTGCACCACGCTCGCGTCGCGTTTCTTGCTGCGTTGCTGCCACGGCGTCGCGCGGTCCTCGCGCGGCTGCACGCACTCGCGCACGATCACGTCGTGCGTGCGATCGTACTTCACGAAGCGCGGCACATAGGCGCGGATCGCTGGCAAGCTCGCGGCGGTCTTGAACCAACGCGCCTCGTCGCGCAAGCGCCCCTCGCCCCAACGCCCGACCTTGTAGGCACGCGCGCGCTCGTCGCAGAACACGATACCCTCGGCGCCCGCGCCGATGTACGTGAGCTCGCCCTCGGCGCCCGCCGCACGCGCACGCTGCTCGGCCACGTCAAGCTCGGGGCGAATCGTCGCCGATGCGCGACTCGCGCCCCGCGCCTCACCGAGCCCACGCGAGCGTCGTCCGAGCGTCGCCGCGGCAAGCACACCTGCGGCACCGATGCCCGCTGCGAGGCCGAGCGCTTTCCACATCCGTCGAGCTTACACCGCCACTAGTCCTGGTAGTGCATCGAGAGGCGCTGCGAGCGCTTCGCGCCTTTGATCCGCGCTCGCTTGTGCCACGACGTCGACACGAAGTAGCCCTTCGAGTCGCGACACACCTGCGTGTTGTGCTTGCTGACGCGGCGGCACGAGCCTACGCGGAGGTCGGCCTGGCCACTGCGCTTGAGCGAGCGACGGAGTGCCTTCACCTGCTTGGCCTTGAGCCGATGCGGGGAGGCGGTGAGGAGAATCTTGGAGCGTGCCATCCGGCGAGCGTAACACCACCCGCGAGATCAGCGGCGACGGAAGCGCGCAACAAGCTGCTGACCTCGTGACGAGCCCGCGAGGTATGCACCACCGACGAGCCCGAAGATGCCGAACCAGATCTGCGGCGATATGCCGAACTTGTACCACCACGACGACCAGGGCGCGGCGCGCTCGCCGAGGCGCGGCACATCGCGCAATGCGGGCAGTGCGAGCTCGGTGCGCGCCCGATCGAGCGGACGCAGCTTCGGACCTTCCAAACCCATGATGTACGCCATCGTCGGGCTAGCGTACCTCAACCCGCGAGTTTACCGGCGACGCTTGCGCCGCAGCCGCGGGCCTTCGAGGCTCGCCTTCGGGCGCATGCACGCCGAGACGAACTCGTGCGTCGTGTCGCGGAACCCGATGCGCCCGACGCGCCCTTCGTAGCGCAGCAGCTGCTTAGCCTCGACGGCGTTGGTCTTAGCGATGCCGAGCGAACCCCACATCTTCGTGAGGTTCGTGTACGCCCGCTCGCAGCTGCCGCCCGCGATCGCATAGCGAGCGTTGCGCATGTGGGTCTCGGCCTCGCCGATGTGCCCCTCGAAGATCGCGCGGTGATGTTCCTTGGAGCCCGCAAGCCCCCGCCGCTTACGACGAGACGCACGTTGATGCGGCAACCCGCCTCGACTCGCCACCTCAACGAGCGCGTCACGCTTGATGCGCTGCACGTCCGCCTTGAGCTCGGCGTTCGTCGGCTCGCGCCCGAGCTTGTGCCGCAGCGCTTCGTAGATCGTCGGCTTCCTCATCAGCGCCTCGACTTGTTGAGAGGCGCGCGACGGCAGACCTGTACGGCCTGTCGCTGCGCGTGGGTGGCTTCACGCGCGAGGTTGCTCGCGCGGCGCGCGACCGCCGAGCCCGGGCCCGCGACGGCTTCGGCGGCAGTCGCCTCGGCGATCACGTCGGTGTAGTGCTCGACGGCGCCACAACCGTCCGCGTTGCGCATCTTCTTGATGCGCGTGAAGTTGCTCTGCGCCGACGAGAGCCAGCTGATCGCCGAGCCCTCCGCGGCACCGAGGCCGGTGCGTTTACGTGGGCGCGCCATTAGAGGAGTCCCCAACGATTACGACGACGCATAATCAGCGGCTCCGACGCAGGCGCCGCACGCGCGGGCCCTTGAGGTTGATCCCGACCTTGCGCAGCGCGGGCTTGATCGTCGAGTCGCCGAACTTCGCCATCGCGGCGTAGCCAACGATCGCGGCGATGCCGCCGACGATCCCGACCTGCGCGAACGTCGGTAGCGTCGAGAAGCTGCCGAGCCCGTTGAGCGAGCCGGCGTTCGGGACGCGGTTGAAGTAGAAGGACTGGTAGCCGCCCGGGACGTAGACCGTCCGAATCGACTGACCGGGGTTGTACTCGTCGTACGTCGCAGTCTGCTCGTACGTTTTCATCAGGTGCATCGGCGGGCCTTTCCTTGCGGGATCGGCGCCACCGAGCACCGCGAGAACGTGGTCGAGGGGATCAGCGACGCGAACTAGCGACGTTTCGCGCGCTTGTGCTTGAGGCACTGACCCTTGCGACGACCACGCTTGACCTTGCCGAACTTGCAGACACGCTTCTTCGCCATGACGGTTGACTCCTTGGTGTGGGAGTCAGCGTCACACGACTATGGAGTAGCGTCAAGCGCTCGCGGATCCGCGACAAGCAGCACGCGGACCATGCAGAATGCGCAGCGATAGAATCGTCGACGTATCGTCCTGAGCCCACGTGCACGCCCGAAGCGCCGCGCGCCCATCATCTGTACGGATTGAACACCGATGACGAGCTCGGTTCTGCAGATCGGGCAGTAGATGGGCGTGCGCTTCACGGCACGAACAGGTGCGGCGGCGCGCCTTCTAGCTCGATCAGGATCGCGAAGTCAGCGCCCGCACCATCGACGAGCCCGGGTAGCTTGCCCATCGCATGAAAGTCGGCGACGTCCTTCACCGCATCGAAGAGATTCGGTGATGTCGTGATGAACTCACCACGCGTGTAGAGCTTCCCGCTCTCCTTGAAGTAGGTCAACGTCACCTTGTGCCCTGGCAGCCCGCCCGGCAGCATCGGAGGCTCTTCGGCGAGGTTCACCAGCAGATCCGCGATCGCCTTGTTCGCGATCGCGAATTGCCTGGGCGTAGGTCCCTGCGAAAGATCGCCGTTCGCGAGCACCCGGCCTTCGACCGTCGAGAATTCCCACTTCGTCTCGTCCGTGACGACGGTGAGCAGGATGCGAGGCTTGAGCTTCGGCATCTAGATCTCCACTTCGATCTCGCGCAGCACGAACGAGGTCTTGATCGTCCCGAGCTTCGTATCGAGCTCGATCTCGCGCTGATCGAGATCCTTGAACTCGCGGAACCACACCTGCCCGACGAGGATCGCGAACTTGAGCTCCGCAGCGCGGTGCATGTAGCCGCGCGCGGTCGCGATCCACTGATCGGCCTTCCCCTTGAGCCACTTCTCATGGACGGTCTCGGGCTGCGTGCGCAGGAACTCCTCGGCTTCGAGCATGAAGTTGCCCATCAACATCTCGGGACCGTTGAGCTTCTTACCCTCTTCGAGCTTCTTCTTGAGGGCGTTCATGCTCGGAATCGTGCTGTAGCCCGCGACCTTCACCGCAAGCTCGCGCGCGAGATAAACGTCCCGCACGGGCGCGACGGTCTGCTTGGGGTGGAAGCCACCGTCGGTGATGCCCTGCTCGGCGAGCCACATCGCGACGTGCTCGCCGTACGTGTCGGCGAGCTTCGCGGTTCGATTCGTGCCGAAGTGCTCGTCGAGATACCACTTGAACACCTTCTGCGCGCAGCGGGCTTCGATCAGCTGGAGCTCGTTCTGCGCGAGCTCGATCGCGCTCGGCGGGCGCGCCATCTTACGATTGATGATCGGCAGCCCCTTGAGATCGAGGATCAGCTCGCCCGGCGAGCCCGTGTGCTTGACGCCCGCACGCACGAGCGCGGCGTGTGTCTCGATCGAGACACGTACGGGCAACCGCTCGATGTTGACGAGCCCATCCTTGACGATCGCGTACGAGCGCCAGATGTGCGTGGGGATGATGGGCGTGATTGGTTGCCCGCTCGCGTCGAGGTTGTCCTTGAACGGCGCCCAGCGCGCGGAGAGATCGACGACACCCCCCTTCTTCACGCGAAGCGAGATGTTCGCGCGGTCCTCGTTGTAGACGAGCCCGCTCACCTCGTAGCCGGTCGGCGCGGGGTTCGCCGTGAACGTCAATGCCTGCTGTTTGCGCGCGATCAGCGCATCGAGCTCGGCCTGGATCTCGGCGATCTTCGCCGCGTTGCGCTCGCCCGCGAGCTTGGCGCGCAGCCCTTCGAGCTCCTCGCTCTCGGCGATCGTCAGGTTCTCGCTCGCGTCGAGGCGCCCGCGCGAGATCGGGCTGTACGTGAACGCCGGATGATCGAGCAAGATGCGCGTGTGCTCGTCGGCGGCGAGCGTGCGCAGCAGATCGAGCACCGTGAACGCGTCCTCGGGCGGAATCAGGTTCTCGTCGTATCCGTCGAGCAGGCGCAGCTCGTGATCGAACGCCGCCTCACGCGCCGCCCGCTCGAACGCGCTATACGCCTGCTTGCCGAAACACGACGCGTATAGCTTGATCAGCCGCACGTCGCCCGTCGCCTTGAGCAGCGGGTAGATCACCTCGGGACGCATGCGCGGCGCCCAGATCGCCATCGCCGCATAGATCGCATTGATCAGCTGCGTCGCACCACAAGCAGAGTTCGCCTGCTCGATCGGATCCGTACTGAGGTAGTAGATGCACGACGACCCCACGGGCACGATCACGTGCTCGTCCTGGATCGGATGCGCGACGAGCTCCTTAGCCTTCCAGTCGATCGTGAACACGAGGCCATCGATCGGCGGACGATCGATGTACACGTACTGTATGTGCGCGCTTCGGGGTGCTTTGCAGAGCGCGATCTCGAACGTCCGCGCATACTGATCGAACGTCTCGGCGAAGATGTGTTCGCCGCCCACGGTCTGTGCCATCTTAGCGATCAGCGCGCGATCGGCGTAGTAGCCGTACTCGACGAACGTC
>JASLCW010000099.1 GCA_030151765.1 Marmoricola sp. | reverse complement strand
CGAACCGGCGAGGAGCGAGCCGCGCGCAAGGTGGCTCCGGCCGAGCTCCCGGTCTTCGTAGGCCGCGAGCCGGCGCTGCGCTTCCTCGACGAGGCCGCGGAGGCCTCGTACGCCGCCGGCCGGGTCGTGCTCGTCGACGGTGAGCCGGGCATCGGCAAGACCAGCCTGCTCGAGCACTTCCGGTCGACGCTCGAGGTCCCGGTCGGATGGGGCGCGAGCCCCGATCACGAGACGGCTCCCGTCCTGTGGCCGTGGGAGCGCGCGCTGCGCGATCTCGCCGCCGCCTTCCCGGAGACGCCCGTGCCGGAGGACCTCGCTGGCTTCCTGTCCGGTGGCCTCGCGGCGATCCCGGCGTACGACGCCCAAGGCGCCCGGCTGCGCTTCTTCGATGCGGTCGCGAGCTTCCTCGGTGGCCTCGGCCCGGCAGTCGTCGTCCTGGAGGACATCCACGCCGCCGACGAAGCGACGCTCGGCCTGCTCGTCCACGTGGCGACCCGCGCCTGTCCCGGCCTGCTCGTGGTGGCGAGCTTCCGGAGGCACGAGTCCTCGGGGCTCACCTCCACGCTGTCCGCGCTCTCCCGCCTCGGCGCGCGCCGCCTCGAGCTCGACGGGCTTGATGCGGGGGAGGTTCGCGCGCTCGTCCGGGAACTGTCGGGGGTGGACCCGGGCAGCCGCCGTGCCGGGGAGTTGTACGAGCGGACCGCGGGCAATGCCTTCTTCCTCACCGAACTGGCCCGGGGTGGTGACGAGCTGCCGCAGGGGGTTCAGGACGTCGTCCGCCACCGGGTGGGCAGCCTGGGCGAGGACGTGGTCCGGGTGCTCGAATTCGCCGCCGTGATGGGTGGGGAGTTCGAGCTCTTGGTTCTCGCCGAGGTCGACGGGAGGGCCGCCGACGACCTGATCCCCTCGCTGGAGCTTGCCGCGCGGGCCGGCCTGATCCGGGAGGCGTCGTACCGGCTGGGAGCCTACGAGTTCGCTCATGCGCTGGTGGTCGACGCACTCCTGGCGGGCCGGTCGAGGATGTGGCAGGCACGGGCGCACGAGCAGGTGGCCGCCGTCCTCACGCGTCGGTACGGCGACCGCGACGACCGGGCGACGGCGATCGCACGCTGCTGGCTGCGTGCGGCGGAGCTCGGGCCGGATCAGGCCCGGATGGCGATGGACTACGCGGCTCGGGCTGCGCGAGCGGCGTTGCGCAGGCACGCGCCGGATGACGCGGCGGTGTCGTGGCAGGAGGCGCTGGCGGCGGCGGAGCTGGCCGGCGCCGACCCGGGCGAGACCTTCGACCTGGCCGTCGGCCTGGCGGAGAGTCGCTACGCCGCCGGAAGGTACGACGAGGGTTACGAGGCGATCGTGCACGCCCTCGCCCTCGCCGGTGACGATGTGGCGAGGGCGGTCCAGGCCGCCGACATCGCGATGGGACACGGCATCTGGGTGCCCTTCCGTTACGGCCTCGATGTCGCGGTGGCGCGTGCGGCCATGGACGACGCCGTGCGCCGCCTCGCTCCGAGCGAGGCGGCGTGGCCGCGAGCACAGGCGGTGCGCGCGGTGCTGCTCGCTCACGACGGTCATCCCGCGGAGGCCGAGTCGGCGTCGACCGAGGCGGTCGCGGCGGCGGAGCGCGCCGGTGACGCCGCACTGCTCCGGCGGGTCCTGCATCTGCGTCTGCTCGCCCTGCAGGGGCAGGATTTCGGCGAGGAGCGGGCCGAGGCGGCGGAACGTCTGCGGGCGGACCCGGGAGCCGCCCCGCAGCTCGTGGCGATCGCACAACTCCAGTGCGTGGTGCACCTCGTCGCACACGGGCGAGTGGTGCAGGCACGGGAACTGCTGTCGGCGATCGGCGAGAGCGTGCGCGAGCTGCACAACCCGACGCTCGTACTGCAGTCGGCCGTGGCGCGGGTCGGCCTCGACTTGCTCCAGGGAGTCTCCGAACCGACGCGCCACTTCGAGCCGGTCCGGGAGATGCTGTCCTTCGCCGAGGTCGCCTATTACGACGTCACGATGATCGCGGTCCGGGCCGAGACGATCCTGCAGCGGGATGCCCTCGGCGACCACGTCGCCTGGGCCGAGGAGATGTACCGGCTCACGGGCATGGCGGGTTTCGCGCATGCGCTCGCCGGCGCGCTGGCCGAACACGGCGATTCGGAGCGCGCCCGTGCCCTCCTGCGCGAGACGCCGCTCCCGCCACGCGACTACCAGTGGGCCACGACCGTCATGTATCGGTTGCATGCGGCGATCCGTCTCGGCGAGGCGGACCTGGTGCGTGAGGGCTACGACGCCTTCCTGCCCTTCTCCGGCCAGCTGCTGGTCAGCGGCACCTGCACCACCGTCGAAGGCGCCTACGACGGCCACCTGGGCGAGGCGTTGGCAGCCCTCGGCGACGCTCAGGGTGCCCGGGCGCATCTTCAGAGGGCGGTGGACCTGCTCGAGCAGGCGGGTGCGGACTACTGGCTGGAGCGGGCTCGCCAAGCTCTCGCCAAGTGCACGTAAAGGTCGTCTCTCCACGCTGTCCCCACAACCGTGAGGAGACAGATCGATGATCACCCAAGAGGACCTGACCGGATTCCTGCTCATGCATGCGGGATTCCGGGCCGAGTTCGGCCGCCTGGCCGACGCGTGCGGCGCCACGCGCGACGATGCGCACCGGCAATTGCTCGAGGAGCAGCTCGCGCTCGTACTGGAGATGCTGCACGCCCACCATGCACACGAGGACGCCGTCCTCTGGCCCAAGCTCCTCGGACGGGCGCCGGAGGCCGTGTCGGTCCTGGACGAGCTGGAGGCCGAGCACACCGAGCTCGATCCGCTGATCGCCGCGGCGGGCGATCGTTCGCTACCACTCGCCGAGAGGGCCGACACCCTGAGGTCTTTGCACGAGGTGGTGAACGAACACCTGGACCACGAGGAGCGGACCGCCGTACCGCTCATGCTCCTGCATCTCACCCCCGAGGACATCGAGGCCGACAAGAGGCAGGCGATGGAGGACTTCGGACGCCGCCGGGTGCCGTTGATCTTCGGATGGCTCGCCTCGAGCGCGGACGCCGATCTGTTGGCAGAGTCGTACGCCGATCTGCCGGTGGTGGCCCGGGTGCTCTTCCGCCTGTTCTGGTGGCCGGCGTACCGGCGCCGGTTCGTCCGCCTGTACGGCGCCACCCCGCCGGCTCACACCTTCCTGGAGGCGTGATGAGCAGCGCGGTGTCGGTTGCCTGGCCGGACGAGGTCGTCGGCATCCTCGAGCGGGCCATGGTCTGCGAATACGTCTCGCTGACCCGCGACGGCCGGCCCGTGACCTGGCCGGTCACGCCGTACGTCGGCGAGGGCACACTCGATGTGAGCACCGGTCTGACCTATCCCGACAAGGCGGAGCGCGCCCGGAGGGATCGCCGCGTGGCCCTGCTCTACTCGAGTGCCGAGGGCAGCGGCCTCGAGCGGGCGCCGGTGGTGCTCGTGCAGGGTCGGGCAACGGTCCGCGACGCTGATCTGCAGGCCAACACGGACCGGTACGTCCGGGTCGCCCTGGCCAAGACCGGCGCGGGATTCAAGGGGATGCCGTGGTTCGTGGTGAGGCGGCTCTCCTGGTACTTCGCGCGCATCTGGGTGCAGGTGACTCCCGAGCGGATCGTCTGGTGGCCCGACGGGGACCTGGCGCGGGTCCCCGACGTGTGGAACGCCCCCGACGGCATCAGCGTGCCCGCCTCCGACCCGGTGCCGTCGACCCCGCGGCTGCCCAGCCGCTCGACGCCGCCGACGGACTGGCGTCCCTTCGCGGAGCGGGGGAGCCGCTTGGGCGAACCGGTCGTCAGCATGGTCGTGGACGGCCTGCCGGTGGCGGTGCGCACCCGTT
Source organism: Marmoricola sp. (assembly GCA_030151765.1). Taxonomy (GTDB): domain Bacteria; phylum Actinomycetota; class Actinomycetes; order Propionibacteriales; family Nocardioidaceae; genus Marmoricola. The sequence goes on along the minus strand of JASLCW010000099.1, from coordinate 2,301 downwards.
CGGCCGTGCGGACCGACACCGGTTTCGAGGTGGTCCTGCCCGAGGGTGTCCGCGCCGTCGACGGGCCGGTCTGCCTGACCTTCCATCGTCACGGCCCCGACCTGGAATGGCAGGAGAATGTCGTCCTCGTCGGCACCGCGACCGGCGCCGGAGCGGCGATGACGGTGCGGGTCGAGCGGGCCCTCAACGACTGGAGCCTCTCCGGGAGCCGTCGTGACCGGAGCCGGTCCTTCCTCGGTGAAGGCCGGATGCTCCGCAGGCGTCTGAGGGCGGAGGCGGCTCGCCGCGGTCAGCCCGTTCCCCGGGTCCGCCGCTAGCTCACCGCTTCGCGCGCCGCCCGCCGGCGACCCGGGGTGGTCGCTCGGCGCGGCGGGTGCGGGCGGACTCCACCACCCTGGCGCCGAGCAGCAGGGACAGGAAGAGGCAGCAGACGGCGCCGACGACGGCGATCGCGAGCAGTGCCCAGGCGCTGCCGTTGCCGGCGCGCACGTCTGATCCCAACTGGATGGCGTAGTAGACAAGCGCGGCCCAGGCCGCGAATGTGACCACGATGCCGATGATCGACGACATCGCACGGCCGCTCTTCCCGGGCTCGGCGGCCACCCCCGTGTGCTTGCCCATGCGTGCATTGTGCGGCATCGGGGCGAGCGGATGTGCGGAGGCGCTCGGGGCGGGTGAGAATGCTCTCGGGAACACTCGCACGGAGCATCTTCGCGCGGACGGCGTACGGGTCGACGGCGTGGTGCGTCGCTTCGTCGATGCGCCGAATACGACCGGCGGGCCCCGGGGCGGTCCGTCGTGCTCGGATACGAGTCGTCGGGTACGACGCTGCTCGGTGCGGGCACGATCGTCGTCGCGATCGAGGTCCTGATCCTGATTCCGCTGGTACTGAAGTCTCTCCGGCGACGTCGCCGGGCGCGCTCCGAAGCCCGCTGAAAACCTGCGAGATCGCGCTGACCTGCGGCTTTGCGGGCGCGCGAGGATCGGTGGAAAAAGGGCGCGTGTCACGTGTTGCGTGTCACGCGGCGACGGCGTACGGTTCCACTACATCTAGTAGTTACACCGATGTGGTTTTCCACATCTAGTCCCACAAGAAAACCGTCGGTGCCCACAGGCAAGATGAGTTTTCCACAGCTGGATCCACCGCTGAACCGTCGCGAACCACCGGGAAGGAGAGTCGCCGTGCACTGCCCGTTCTGCCGCAGCAAGGACACTCGCGTTCTCGACTCCCGGGTCTCCGACGACGGTGCCTCGATCCGGCGCCGTCGTTCCTGTGGCGACTGCGAGAAGCGCTTCACCACGGTCGAGCAGATGCAGCTCACCGTGATCAAGCGCAGCGGCGCCTGCGAGCCCTTCAACCGCGACAAGGCCGTGGCCGGCGTCGCGAAGGCCTGCAAGGGACGCCCGGTGAGCGCCGACGACCTGGCCCGGCTGGGTCAGAAGGTCGAGGACGCGCTCCGTGACAAGGGCTGGGCCGAGGTGCCCGCTCACGAGATCGGCATGGCGGTGCTCGCTCCCTTGCGCGAGCTCGACGAGGTCGCCTACCTGCGCTTCGCGAGCGTCTACCGCGCCTTCGAGTCCGCCGACGACTTCGAGACCGAGATCGCGATGCTGCGAGCCGAGCGCGCGCCGGTCGCCACCGGATAACACCACAGACTGCCCGGTGCGTAGTGGGGAAGCTGCGCGCCGGGCGCCAGACGAACCCGGGTGGGGTCCCCGGGAACGAAGAGAACAGCACACACCAGGGAAGAAGGGGCACATGACCGAGACGGCCAGCAGCAGGTCCACCCGCAAGGGCACCAAGGGCTTGAAGATCGAGCGGGTTTTCAGCACCGAGGGAGTGCACCCGTACGACGAGATCACCTGGGAGCGCCGCGACGTCGTCCAGACCAACTGGAAGACCAACGAGACGGTCTTCGAGCAGCGTGGTGTGGAATTCCCCGACTTCTGGAGCGTCAACGCCTCCACGATCGTCACCACCAAGTACTTCCGCGGCGCCGTCGGCACCGACGTACGTGAGTGGAGCCTCAAGCAGCTGATCGACCGCGTCGTCTCGACCTACCGCAAGGGCGGCGAGGACAACGGCTACTTCGCGACCCCGGCCGATGCCGACCTCTTCGAGCACGAGCTGACCTGGCTGCTGGTGCACCAGTACTTCTCGTTCAACTCCCCGGTGTGGTTCAACGTCGGCACCAAGAGCCCCCAGCAGGTCTCCGCCTGCTTCATCCTCTCGGTCGACGACTCGATGGACTCGATCCTCAACTGGTACAAGGAAGAGGGCTTCATCTTCAAGGGCGGCTC
>JASLCW010000058.1 GCA_030151765.1 Marmoricola sp. | reverse complement strand
CCAACGGTGACAAGGAGGTCCTCTACTTCAAGGACTTCAACTCCGGCGCCATGATCCAGAACATCGTCGACCGCGCGAAGAAGATGGCGATCAAGGAACTGATCGACCACAACCAGCGCGGCCTGCGGGTGCAGCACCTGCTGCAGGCGTGTGTGGACGAGTTCAAGGAGAACGAGGACCTCCCCAACACGACCAACCCCGACGACTGGGCCCGCATCTCCGGCAAGAAGGGGGAGCGGATCGTCTTCATCCGCACGCTCATCACCGGCAAGCAGGGCACCGAACCGGGGCGGTCGATCGACACCGTCCCGAGCACGGGTCAGTACCTCTGAGGCTGGTTGTTCTCCGGTCGCGTCCGGCTGCATTCGGCCGGGCGCCGCTGTGGGTCGCGCTGATGCTGGGTGGTTCATGGGGCCGGTGGGAGGCCTATTGGTTGGCCGATCACACCCTTTGCCCACCGATCACACCGAACTCGGTGTGATCGGTGGGTGAACGGTGTGCACGACCGAACCGGAGTGCACGATGTGAAGCTGAGACCACGCCGGGAACCCGACGCCACCCGTGACCCGGGGGACCGCCGCAAGCCCGTTCCTGCCCGCCCCGTCGCTGCGCTCTTTTGTTTGACCACCGACGAAGGGCGAGTCGCCGACGTCGCCCGTGCGCGCGGAGCACCCGCCCGGACTAGGCTTGAAGCATGAGCGTCCGACGGATCATGGGCACGGAGACCGAGTTCGGCATCTCGGTCCAGGGGATCCCGCACGCCAACCCGATGGTGGCCAGCACCCGCGTCGTCAATGCCTATGCCTCGAGCAATCACCTGGCGCGCCGCGCCCGTTGGGACTTCGAGGAGGAGACCCCGCTGCGCGATGCCCGCGGCTTCGACATGGCGCGCGCGGTCGCCGATCCCTCGCAGCTCACCGACGAGGACCTCGGCCTCGCCAATGTGATCCTCACCAACGGCGCCCGCCTGTACGTCGATCATGCCCATCCGGAGTACTCGACGCCCGAGTGCCTGAGCCCCCTCGACATCGTCGCGTGGGACAAGGCGGGGGAGCAGATCGCGCTCGACGCCTCGCGTTTCGCCTCGGTCCCCGGGGAGCCGGAGATCCTGCTCTACAAGAACAACACCGACAACAAGGGCGTCTCCTACGGCGCACACGAGAACTACCTCTTGTCGCGGTCGACGCCCTTCGCCGACCTGGTCGCCGGCCTGATCCCCTTCTTCGTGAGCCGCCAGGTGGTCTGCGGCGCCGGCCGCGTCGGCATCGGGCAGGACGGGCAGGGCGCCGGCTTCCAACTCACCCAGCGTGCCGACTTCTTCGAGGTCGAAGTCGGCCTCGAGACCACGCTCAAGCGTCCGATCATCAACACCCGCGACGAACCGCACGCCGATCCGGAGCGCTATCGCCGGCTGCACGTGATCATCGGCGACGCCAATCTCGCGGAGATCTCGACCTACCTGAAGGTCGGCACCACCTCGCTGGTGCTCTCCATGATCGAAGCCGGCGTCCTCGACACCGACTCGCTGCGGCTCTCGACCCCCGTCGCCTCGCTGCGTGCGGTCTCGCACGATCCGACGCTGAAGCACAAGGTGGAGTTGATCGACGGACGACAGCTCACCGCAGTCGAGTTGCAGTGGGAATTCCACGACCGTGCCGCCAAGTTCGTCGCGGAGCGGCAGGGCGAGGACGTCGACGCCGACACCCGCGACGTGCTCGACCGCTGGGCGAGCGTGCTCGAGCGCCTCGAGCGCGACCCGATGGAGTGCGCCACCGAGCTGGACTGGGTCGCCAAGCTGCGCCTCCTCGAGCAGTACCGCGAGCGCGACGGTCTCGACTGGGACTCCGCCAAGCTGCATCTCATCGACCTCCAGTACGCCGATCTGCGCCCGGAGAAGGGGCTCTACCACCGGCTGGTCCAGCTCGGCCGCATCGAGCGCCTCCTCGACGACGAGCGCGTGGAGCGGGCGATGCACGAGCCGCCCGACGACACCCGTGCCTACTTCCGCGGCCGCTGCCTGGAGAAGTACCCGGACAGCGTCGCGGCGGCATCGTGGGACTCGGTGATCTTCGATCTGCTCGGCCACGAGTCCCTCCAGCGCATCCCCACCATCGACCCGTTGCGCGGCACCCGCGAACATGTCGGATCACTGATCGACAACAGTGAGACGGCATTGGCTTTGTTTGACGCTCTCACTAGATAGGGTCGTCACATGGCCCAGGAGCAGAAGCAGCCACGCAAGGCCCACGAGGCCGAGGAAGCGACCGAGGAACAGGCCGCGCCCGAAGGAACCGTCGCCGAACGCAAGGAACAGCTCGACGAGGACATCGACGCGATCCTCGGCGAGATCGACGACGTCCTCGAATCCAATGCCGAGGACTTCGTGAAGTCCTTCATCCAGAAGGGCGGCGAGTAGTGCAGGAAAGGCTGCCCGCGGCCTATCTGACGCCCGGCTCGTCGTCCTTCGCCGACTTCCTGTCGTCGATCGCGCCCGACCTGCTGCCGTCCAGCCGCAATCTGCCGACCGCCGCGACGAGCGACCTCGCTCCGCACGGCACCACGATCGTGGCCGCGACCTTCCCGGGTGGTGTCGTCCTCGCGGGTGATCGTCGCGCGACGATGGGCAATGTCATCGCCTCGCGCGACATCGAGAAGGTCTTCCCGGCCGACGAGTACTCCGCGGTCGGCATCGCCGGCACCGCAGGTCTCGCGATCGA
>JASLCW010000046.1 GCA_030151765.1 Marmoricola sp. | reverse complement strand
ATCAGGGACTCGAACCCCGAACCCGCTGATTAAGAGTCAGCTGCTCTGCCAATTGAGCTAATGGCGCGTGAAGCGTGTGGAACATTAGCAGCCCTCGGCGCGATGACGAAATCGAGTATCGCCTGCAGCGGTGGGAGACTTTGGTCCCGGTCCGGACGATGATGGGAGGTGACACGTGACGCAGCACCGGTGGCGCGACACGACGTACGTGCTTCTCCTGCTGGTCTTCGTGGGACTCGCCAACATCGTCCTCGAGAACACCTCTGCCGGGCGTCTCTACATGCTTCCCGGGGGCCTGCTCGCGGGCCTCGCGGTGATCACGCCCCGGCGCCAGCGGGTGCCCCTGGTCCTGGCCGGCGCGGTCGCCGCGGCCGCGCCGCTGATGATCGCCTTCGATCATCCGCTGTGGATCGCGTCGTACCTGGCGGGCCTGGCCGTCGGTGGCGTGGTCGTCGCCGAGCTGCTGCATCCGGACAGCTGGCCCGGCGACGGTACGGCGGTGGTCGAGGTCTTCAAGCTGGTGCTCAGCTGTGTCGCCGGCGCCCTCGTCGCGGGTCTTCTCGTCGGTGCGGTCGCCTGGGTGTCGCCGGACGGGCTGGTCGGCTGGCGGGCCGGTGTCGGTACGGCGATCGCGCAGCTGCTGCACATGCTGGTGATCGTTCCGCTCTTCCTGCCCTCGGTGCAGCGCCAAGGACGCCCCGCTGCGCGCCCCTTCGAGCGGGAGGCCCGCTGGCTGGCCCTGATCGTCGTCTCCGTGCTCGCGGTCAGCCCGGTGTCGGTGCCCAACGGGGCGATGCTGGTGCTGCCGGTGCTGGTGTGGACGGCCCTGCGCGCTCCCATCTGGGAGATCTGCGCCCAGATCGTCTGGGTGTACGGCGTCGTGGTGGTCGCCGAGTCACTCGATCCCGACTCGCTCGCCGTCGTCACCGGCGTCCGCGCGCAGGGCGCCTTCGCCCAGATCGCGCCGCGTCTCTTCGTGCTCAGCTGCGCGATCGCGACGATCCCGTTCGCGATCATGGTGGCGCTCGAACGCCGTAGCGCGGCGCGGGCCAGCGCAGCGCAGAACTGGAACAACCGGCTCCTGGAGAGTGTCCGGGGAACCTGCATCATCGGCATCGACGGCGACGGACTGATCGGCAGCTTCAACCCGGGCGCCGAACGGGTACTGGGCTACCAGGCGTCCGAGGTGATCGGCAAGAACCCGTCGATGCTGCACACCGAGGCCGAGATCCACCGGCTCGCGGAGAAGCTCGGCTGCGAGCCGACCCACCGGGCCGTCGTCAACGCCGTCCGCGAGCACAGCGTCCACGGCGCGGTCGACATCGCCTTCGTCCGGGCGGACGGCGAGCCGCGGATCCTGTCGATGGTCCTGCAACCGGTGTACGACGCCGAGCAACGTGTCCTCGGCTGGGTGGGCACCGCCGAGGACGTCACCGAGCGGGTGCGCACCCAGCAGGCGCTCGAGGAGGCGCTCCGGATCGAGAGCAGTGCCGCCGAACGACTGCGTGGCGTCGAGCGCGCCAAGGACTCGTTCGTGTCCACGGTCAGCCACGAGCTCCGTACGCCGATGACCAATATCGTCGGCTACCTCGAACTGCTCCTCGACCAGAGCTACGGCCCGATGAGCGAGGAGCAGCTCGGCGTACTCGCCCGGATGGCACACAACAGCGATCGGCTGCTGACCCTCATCGACGACCTGCTCGCCCGGTCCAGCGTCGACACGCTCGTCGGCGGGATGACGCACGAGGACGTCGACCTACGTGCGGTGATCCGGGATGCCGAGGAGATCTTCCGGCCCGGGCTCTTCGGCCGCGAGCTGACGCTCACCGTCGAGACGCCGTCCGAACCGGTTCCGGTCGTCGGCGATCCGCGCCTCCTGGAGCGGATGGTCACCAACCTGGTGCGCAATGCCATCAAGTTCACACCTGACGGCGGTCTGGTCGAGGTGCGGCTGTCCGAGCCGTCCGCCGGCTGGCGGATCACGGTTCGCGACACCGGCATCGGCATCCCGTCCGAGGAGCACGACATGCTCTTCCAGCGCTTCTACCGGGCCACGACGGCCCAGGACGCGGCCATCCGGGGCAGCGGCCTGGGCCTCAACATCGCCCAGACGATCGCGGAACTGCACGACGCCACCATCGAGGTCGATTCCGCGGTGGGCGTGGGCTCGACCTTCGTCGTACGCGCGGGCTAGGTGAGCTCCTCCAGTACGGCGTGCGCGGCGTTGTGGCCGCCCAGGGCGCTCACGGCGCCACCCCGTCGTGCTCCCGAGCCGCAGACGAGGACGCCCGGCCAGGACGTCTCGACACCCCACCGGCGTGCGGGCGTCGACAGGTCGGCCTCGTCGGGTGCCCAGGGCCAGGCGAGGTCACCGTGGAAGATGTGGCCGCCCGGCATCGCCAGGTCGGCCTCGATCTCCTGCGGGATCTTCGCCTCGATGCAGGGCCGGCCGTCGGGGCCGGTGCTCACGCAGTTCATCAGCGGTTCGGCGAGGTGGTCGTCGATGGTGGCGATCGCCCGCTCGACCGCCAGCGCCTTCGCTCCGGCCGGGTCCTCCTCGAAGAGGCGCGCGGGCATGTGCAGGCCGAAGTAGGTGAGCGTCTGGGCGCCGGTTCCGGCGAGCGGCCCGAGGATCGAGTCGTCGGTGAGGGAGTGGCAGTAGAACTCGCCCGGGGGCCGCTCCGGGATCCCCGTCAGGGCTTGCCGGTACGCCGTCTCGAGGGCGGCGTACTCCTCGCCCACGTGGAAGGTGCCGGCGAAGGCGAGGGCTGGGTCGTCGTCCGTGCGAAGGCGGGGGAGCCGGTCGAGGAGGAAGTTGATCTTCAGCTGGGCGCCCTCGGGCCGCGGCGCGTCAGCGGCATCGCCCACGAGCTCCGCGAGCACGGCCGGCGCCACATTCGCGAGGATGTGCCGGGCGGTCAGTTCGTGGCTTCCCTGGTCGTCGGTCCAGGCGACGGTGCCCGGCCGGCCGGGCACGATGTGGGTGACGGTGCACGACGTACGCAGGTCGGCGCCGGCGGCGGCCGCGCTGCGCGCCATCGCGTCCGTCACCGTGCCCATGCCCCGGCCGGCACCCGCCACTCGCCGGTGCCGTTGCCGACGAGGTGGTAGAGGAAACAGCGGTTCTGGATCAGCGAGGGGTCGTGCATCGAGGCGAAGGTGCCGATCAGCGCATCGGTCGCGACGACACCGCGCACCAGGTCGTCCCGGAAGCGACGCTCGACGGACCGGCCCAGGGGCTCCTCGACCAGTTCCTGCCACAGTGCCGGGTCCACCCGCTCGCGAAGGGCACCCGCCGTGGGCAGCGGCCCGGTGAAGGTGGGCGCGAGCGCGCGGGCGAAGGCCCCGACCTCGTCGTAGAAGGCCTCCCATGCCTCGTAGTCGGCATCGGAGCCGGTCAGGGACCGGAAGGACTCACGCGTGACCGGTCCGGCCTCCTGCTCGACGTACAGGCCCGTGGGGCGCCCGTCGCGGAGCGCCGGCGTGTACGACGCGGTCGCGCGGGAGCGCAGTTCCACGGCCAGGTCGAGCTCGCGTGCGATCGACTCGGGGAGCAGTGACACCAGGTAGGAGTAGCGGGAGAGCCGGACCCCGGTGCCGGGGAAGGCCTCCGCGCTGACCGCGGCACCGCCGACGTACGGGCGCCGTTCGAGGACCACGGTGCGCAGGCCGGCACGCGCCAGGTAGGCCGCGGCGGCGACTCCGTTGTGGCCGCCGCCGACGATCGCGACGTCGACCTCGGAGGGAGAGGCTGTCATACGGCAACTCTAGGGGCGGCCGGGTCTTCCGGAATGTTTAAGTTTCAACTACTGTTGAGTCAGGCATCCCGACCAACGAGAAGGTGATGACGATGCCAGCAGTGACCGTCGACGATCTGACCACGCTGAGCAGGCTGCCGGTTCCCGGCCTCGGCGACACGGTCCGACCCGTCAAGCAGGTGACCGACGCCCCGACCGGCTACGAGGGTGAAGGCTTCCCGGTTCGCCGAGCCTTCGCCGGAGTCGACCTGCGCGATCTCGATCCCTTCATCCACCTGGACCAGATGGGTGAGGTCGAGTACGCTGCCGGCGAGCCGAAGGGAACGCCGTGGCACCCGCACCGCGGCTTCGAGACCGTCACGTACATGATCGACGGCGTCTTCGAGCACCAGGACAGCAATGGCGGCGGTGGCACCATCACCAACGGTGACACCCAGTGGATGACCGCCGGCTCCGGCCTGCTCCACATCGAGGCGCCGCCGGAGTGGCTGGTCCAGAAGGGCGGCCTCTTCCACGGTCTCCAGCTCTGGGTGAACCTGCCGCGCACCGCGAAGATGAATGCCCCGCAGTACCAGGACATCCGCAGCGGCCAGGTGGGCCTGACCACGTCCGCCGATGCCGGTGCGCTGGTCCGGGTGATCGCCGGCAGTGTGGGGGAGACGCACGGCCCCGGCTCGACCTTCACCCCGATGACGATGGTGCACGCCACCGTCGCGCCCGGAGCCCGGCTCGAGCTCCCGTGGCAGGCGTCGTACAACGCGCTCGTCTACGTGATGTCCGGTCGCGGCACGGTCGGCCTCGAGGGCACCCCGGTCCGCACCGGCAATCTCGCCGTCCTCGGTGCCGGCGACTTCATCACCGTCGCCGCCGACAAGCAGCAGGAGAGCCGTACGCCGGCGCTCGACGTGGTCATCCTCGGTGGTGAGCCGATCCGGGAGCCGATCGCCTGGGCGGGACCGTTCGTGATGAACACCAAGCAGGAGGTGATGACGGCGTACGAGGACTTCCAGAAGGGCCGCCTCGGCGTCATCCCGACCACGCCGCTGAATGTCCACGGCGCACCGAACACGCTGCAAGAGGGCTGAGGACAAAGACAGCAGGCCAGGAGGTTCTCCTCCTGGCCTGCTGCTTTACCTGGGGTGAGCGACGGGGCTTGAACCCGCGACCCTCGCGACCACGTTGGCGGAGCCTCGATCATGCGAGCAGCCCCGCAGGCGGATGCCTGCGGGGCTGCTGTGCTTGGGGTGAGCGACGGGGCTTGAACCCGCGACCCTCGCGACCACAACGCGATGCTCTACCAGCTGAGCTACGCCCACCATGCG
>JASLCW010000042.1 GCA_030151765.1 Marmoricola sp. | reverse complement strand
GATGATGGCGACGGTGAGCATGTACCACGGGGTGCCGTGCGAATTCGAGAAGAGCGGAGCATTGTTCTCGACCGGGCCCGGCGGGTGGCCGACCTCCTTGAAGCCGACCTGACCGCGCAGCGCCGGGATGATCGTGGCCAGCAGCCGGATGATCTCGCCGAAGCCGAGCGTCACGATGGCGAGGTAGTCACCGCGTAGTCGCAGCGTCGGTATGCCCAGGAGCACACCGAAGGCGACGGTCACGATCATCGCCAGCGGCAGGGTCCACAGATAGGGGATGTGCACCATGCTGGAGTCGGGACTGGTCCACAGTGCCGCGACGTACGAGCCGACCGCGAAGAAGCCGACATAGCCGAGGTCGAGCAGACCGGCCTGGCCGACGACCACGTTGAGGCCGAGCGCGACCAGCGCGAAGCGGGCCATGTCGAAACAGGTGAGCGGCCAGTCGCTGCCGGGTTCGGTGGTGATGATCGGCGGGTTGATGACCGGCAGCAGGAAGATGACGACGACGATCGGGAAGATCACCGCCCACTGGCCGACGCGGGGGAGCGAGTCCCACTTGTCACGGAGCTTGCTGGTGCGGCCGCGACCGCGGGCCAGCTGCTCCTCGAGGCGTTCCTGTTCGCCGGCCGCGCCCAGGATGGGCTCGGTCTGGCTGCCGGCGCCGATGTTCGGATCCATGCTCATGCGCGCGCCTTCCCGAGGTCGGAGCCCAGCAGGCCGGTCGGTCGGACCATCAGGATCAGCACCAGGACGATGAAGCTGACCACGTCGGTCCACTGCGAGTCACCCAGCAGGACCTGACCGTAGTTGCCGATCAGGCCGAGCAGGAGGCCACCGAGGAGCGCGCCCCGGATATTGCCGATGCCGCCGAGGACCGCGGCCGTGAAGGCCTTGATGCCGAGGATGAAGCCGCCGTTGTAGATCACGCCGGAGGGCACCTTCATCACATAGAAGAGCGCCGCGGCGCCGGCGAGCAGACCGCCGATGACGAAGGTCGTCATGATGATCCGCTCGCGATCGACGCCCATGAGGGTCGCGGTGTCCGGGTCCTGGGCGACGGCGCGGATGCCGCGGCCGAGGCGGGTACGCCGGATGAACTGGTCGGTGCAGACCATCATCACGACGGCGGCCGCCACGATCAGGATCTGCATCGAGTCGACCGTCGTACCGAAGATGGTGAAGACCGGCTGCGGGATGAACATGATGACCGCCGGCTCGGCGACCGCACCCCGCCACAGGTAGATGGCGTACTGGATCGCGAACGAGGCGCCGATCGCGGTGATGAGGAAGGCCAGCCGGCTGCCGTGCCGGGCACGCAGCGGCTTGTAGGCGATGCGTTCCAGGAGGAAGGCGATCGTGGCCGAGGCGAGCATCGCCGCAACGCAGGCGGCGAGAAGGCAGCCGATCAGCTGGTAGAGCGGCATGCTCAGCGGTGAGGGCCCGAAGCCGAGTCCGGTGAGCGTGAACACCACGGCGTACGCGCCGGTGATGAAGACCTCGGAGTGGGCGAAGTTGATGAGATTGAGGACGCCGTACACCAGGGTGTAGCCGAGGGCGACCAGCGCGTAGATCGCGCCGAAGGTCAAGCCGTCGAAGGTGAGGCTCCAGAAGTTCTGTCCCAGCGAGGTCCAGTCGAAACTGATCCACTGGTTATCAGCGAGGAGATGCAGCACGGGGATCCTTCCCGGTCGCGACTAGCTCAGTGATGCCGAAAGGAGAGGGGGTCGCCCGGGATGACGGGCGGCCCCCTCTCGCGATCAGATGATCAGCCGATGGTGCCGACGGAGACGATCTTGCCGTTGTCGACCTTGTATCCGTAGACGGACGACTTGGCGAGTTCGCCGGTGCTGTCCCACTTGAACGGCTTGGTCAGGCCCACGCCGCTGTAGTTGGTCACATAGGCGAGCAGCTTCGGACGGGTCTGGTTGCCGGCGTCGATGCCCTTGAGCAGGATCGTGGCGACGTCGTACGACTCGGCCGAGTAGGTGCCCGGCTCGCCGTTGAAGGCCGCCTTGTAGGCCTTCTCGAAGGCCGGGATCAGCTCACCCGGGAGGCAGGGGCAGGTGAAGTAGGCGTTGCTCGACGCCGAACCGGCCTGCTTGATGAACTGGTCGTCCTTCACGCCGTCGGGGCCGATGAAGGCGCCCTTGTAGCCCTTGGCGACCAGCTGCTGGTCGAAGGGCGCCGCCTCGGCGTAGTAGCCCGAGTAGAAGACCGCGTCCGGCTTGGCGTTCATGATCTTGGAGACCGTGGCCGAGAAGTCCTTCTGACCGGTGGTCACCTTGTCGCTGCCGGCCAGGTTCGAGCCGAGCGCTGCCTTGGCGGTGGTGGCGAGGCCGATGCCGTAGTCCGAGTCGTCCTGGACGACGTAGACCTTCTTGGCGCCGAGCTTCGAGGCCAGGTCGGCCGCGGCCGGACCCTGGACGCTGTCGTTGCCGAGGCCGCGGAAGAAGGTCTTCCAGCCGTTCTTGGTCAGGCCCGGGTTCGTGGCGGACGGCGTGATGTGCACCAGACCGGCCTGCTCGAAGATGTTGCCGGTGGCCTGGGACTCACCCGAGAAGGGGAGACCGATGACGCCGACGATGTCGGCTTCCTTGGTTGCCTGGGTGACCGGGCCGGTGGCCTTGTTGGGGTCGCCCTCGGTGTCGAACTTCTTGAACTTCACCTGGCAGTTCGGGTTGGCCTTGTTGTGCTGGGTGATGGCCAGCTGCGCGCCCTGGAAGATGTTGATTCCGAGCTGGGCGTTCGGGCCGGTCTCGGCACCGATGTAGGCGATCGTCGTGCCTGCGGGGCAGGTTGCCTTGCCGTCGCCGGCCGGGTTGGCCGCATCGGCCGGAACCGAGATCGAGGTCTGGACCGGGAGGTCCTTGAGGTTGCCGCCGCTGCTGCTCGTCGTGTTGTCCGTCTTCGCGGTGCCACACGCGGTGGCGGCGAGTGCGATGGAACCGACGATTGCGGCCAGCTTGATCTGGTGCTGCATCTGCCCTCCGTAGGTCAGGATGGGTACGGGTGGTCGGAACCTTTGTCCGCCATGTGGGCAGTGTCAAGCAAATCGCGCAGACGTTTCCGAAGCGAAACCTGCCGGATACCGTCAGATTTCGGTACGAACACCCCCGGAAGCCGATCGAATTCCGGGTTCCGATACCGGTCGGGACGGCTCTCCCTTACGATCAGCGATGAGTCCGCCGGGGGACGGCTCAGCCCGTCCGACCCGAACGATCCGAGGTAACGCGATGCCGCGCCTTCCCCTGCTGGTCCGCGATGCGACTCCCGACGACGCCACCGCGCTGGTGACGCTCTGGGGCCTGTCCGGCCACACGGCGAGCGCCGAGCCCGACAACACGGAGGCGGCGGCCGCGGTCGCCCGGATGTCCGTCGATCCCGACCAGCGGATCCTCGTCGGTGAGTTCGACGGCCGCGTGGTGGCCGCGATCCACCTGCGTCGCGCCCCGATCGGTCCGCTGAGCAACGAGGACGCGGTACACACGTCGTACCTTGCGGTGCATCCCGACCACCGGCGACACGGCTATGCGCACCAGATGCTCGACGCGGCCGTCGCGTGGGCAGAGGAGAAGGACACCACCCGGATCACCGCCGTGACCACCAGCGGCTCACGGGAGACGAACCGCTTCCTCGCGCGTCTCGGACTCGGCACCGTCTTCACCGTGCGGGTCAGTTCGACCGCGGCACTCCGGATGCGCCTGGCGCCCCGGACGCCCGGTGGCCGGTCGGTCGGCCACGTCCTGGCCGAGCGCCGCCTGGTACGACGCCGGGAGGCGCTCTCCTCGCGCTGAGGCGTTTCTTTCTCCGCCGGGCGCGCACCAGGCTGCTTCGGTTCGAGCCGCGACCGCATCGGCCCGCCTCCGTCGTACCGCGTCGACAAGGGCCCGCGCATCACATGGGAAGTTGGCGCCCCACATGCGATGCATCTTGTGTGACGCACCAACACCCCTGGATCACATGGGAAACCTGGGACGGACGTGACGACCGACCTCAGGCGAAGCGCTCTGCGGGCATGAGCGCGCAGGTGATCCGCGAGGTGCAGATCCGCTTGCCGCGCTCGTCGGTGATCACGACCTCGTAGGCGGCCGTCGTACGCCCGAGATGGATGGCGGTCGCCGTACCGGTGACGATGCCCTCGGTGGCGGAGCGGTGGTGGGTGGCATTGATGTCCACGCCCACCGACAGCCGGTCCGGTGCGCCGTGCAGCGCGGAGCCGATCGAGCCCAGCGTCTCGGCGAGGACGACGGAGGCGCCTCCGTGGAGGAGGCCGTAGGGCTGGGTGTTGCCCTTGACCGGCATCGTGCCGACGACACGCTCGGCGCTGGCTTCGATGATCTCGATGCCCATCTTGATGTTGAGGCCGCCCATGCCCTCCGGGGCGCCCTCAAGGAAGGCCATCGCGTCAGTCTGCTCAGTCATGCGTTCATCCTCCCTCCCACGCTGTCCCCGCCGACCATTAGGGTCGGGGTGTGGCTCGCCTGCTCCTTCTCGACGGACATTCGCTCGCCTATCGCGCCTTCTTCGCGCTACCGGTGGAGAACTTCACGACCGGCACCGGTCAATCGACCAATGCCGTCTACGGCTTCACGTCGATGTTGGTCAACGTGCTCCGCGACGAGCAACCGACCCATGTGGGTGTCGCCTTCGACAAGTCCCGGCAGACCTTCCGGCTCGCCGAGTACAGCGAGTACAAGGCGAAGCGCAACAAGACGCCCGACGAGTTCAAGAGCCAGCTGCCGCTGATCCAGGCGCTGCTGGACAGCTTCCGGATCCCGCACGTCTCGATCGACGGCTACGAGGCCGACGACATCATCGCGACGCTCACCACGGAGGCGCTGGCCGAGGGCTTCGAGGTGCTGATCCTCACCGGCGACCGCGACTCGATCCAGCTGGTCACCGACACCTCGACGGTGCTCTACCCGATGCGCGGGGTGTCCGACCTGGCCCGGCTGACCCCGGCGTACGTCGAGGAGAAGTACGGCGTACCCCCGCATCGCTATCCGGAGCTGGCCGCGCTGGTGGGCGAGGCCTCCGACAACCTCCCGGGCGTGCCCGGTGTCGGCGCCGGCTTCGCCGCCAAGTGGATCAACACGTACGACGGGCTCCACAACGTGATCGCCCGCGCGGACGAGATCACCGGCAAGAAGGGTGAGGCGCTCCGCGAGCACCTCGACGACGTGATCCGCAACCGGCGGCTCAACGCCCTGGTGCGCGACCTGCCGCTGCCGGTGGCCCCGGCCGGCCTGGCCCGGACCGAGTGGGACCGCCCGGCCGCCATCGAGCTCCTCGACGAGCTGGAATTCCGCGGCGAGTTGCGCACCCGCATCACCGACACGCTCGCTCCCGACGAGGAGCCCACGCCCGAGCCGGGTCTCGAGCTCGACGGCAGCATCGTCGCCGCCGGTGCCCTCGCCGAATTCCTGACCGGGCTGGCTCCCGGGCCCGTCGGGCTGCACCTCCGGGCGTCCTGGGGATCGGGCACCGGCCGCGTCGAGGGCCTTGCGTGGTGCGACGCCAACGGCGGCGCCGGCTATGCCGACGTCGAGTCGATGACCGCGGCCGACGAGCAGGCGCTCGCCGCCTGGCTGGCCGACGAGGACGTCCCCAAGATCATGCACGACGCCAACGGCCCGTGGTTGGCGCTGCGGGCGCACGGGTGGACCCTGGGCGGTCTCGTCGACGACACCGCCCTGATGGCCTACCTGGTCGCGCCCGACCAGCGTGCCTACGCGCAGGCCGACCTCACGGTGCGCTATCTCAAGCGGGAGCTGCGGCCGGAGGCGCACGACGACCAGGAGGCCCTCTTCGAGGCGAGCGACGAGGTGGGGGAGACCGCGATGCTGCACGCCCGCGCCACCCTCGACCTCGCCGAGACCCTCCGCGGCGAGCTCGAGGATCGCGGCGGCACCGCACTGCTGCACGACATCGAGCTCCCCCTGGTGGGCAGCATCGTCGAGATGGAGGCGACCGGCATCGCCGTCGATGTCGACTACCTCGAGTCCCTCGAGTCCGAGTTCGGTGACCAGGTGCGCAGCGCCGCGCAGGAGGCCTACGAGGTCATCGGCAAGGAGATCAACCTCGGCTCGCCCAAGCAGCTGCAGGTGGTGCTCTTCGACGAGCTGGACATGCCCAAGACGAAGCGCACCAAGACCGGCTACACGACCGATGCCGATGCGCTGGCGACGCTCTACGAGCAGACCGAGCACCCCTTCCTGCAACACCTGCTGCGGCACCGCGACGTGACCCGGCTGCGGCAGACCGTCGAGGGGCTGTTGAAGTCCACCGCGCCTGACGGCCGCATCCACACCACCTTCAACCAGATCGTGGCCGCGACCGGGCGGCTCTCCAGCACCGACCCCAACCTGCAGAACATCCCGGTCCGCACCGAGGCCGGCCGCCGGATCCGCGAGGCCTTCGTCGTGGGCGAGGGCTTCGAGACGCTGATGACGGCCGACTACAGCCAGATCGAGATGCGGATCATGGCCCACCTCTCCGAGGACGAGGCGCTGATCGAGGCCTTCCGGTCGGGTCAGGACTTCCACTCGGTGACGGCCTCGCGAGTCTTCGACGTGGCGCCCGACGAGGTGACCACGGAGATGCGGGCCAAGATCAAGGCCATGAACTACGGCCTGGCCTACGGACTGTCGGCGTACGGGCTGAGCCAGCAGCTGCGCATCGACACCGGTGAGGCGCGCGGGCTGATGGACGAGTACTTCGAGACCTTCGGCGGTGTGCGCGACTACCTCGACGGCGTCGTACAGGAGGCCCGCGGTAGCGGCTTCACCGAGACCATCTTCGGCCGTCGGCGCTACCTGCCGGACCTCAACAGCGACAACCGGCAGCGCCGTGAGATGGCCGAGCGGATGGCGCTCAACGCGCCGATCCAGGGCTCTGCCGCGGACATCATCAAGAACGCGATGCTCGGCGTCGGTCGGGCGATCGTGGCGGCCGGGCTGACCTCACGGATCCTGCTGCAGGTGCACGACGAACTCGTCCTCGAGGTCGCGCCCGGCGAGAGCGATGCGCTGGAGAAGCTGGTTCGCGAGCAGATGGGCGCCGCCGCCGAGCTCACCGTGCCGCTGGACGTCTCCGTGGGGACGGGGCGGAGCTGGCACGAGGCCGCCCACTGAGGCCGAGGGCCAGCAGCACCGCGGCCAGGACCGCGTCGACCAGCAGCACCCGGTGCAGGAGCTCGCTCCAGTCGGTCGCCGTCGAACCGGCGGCGACCAGGGCGATGATGCCGATTCCGACGACGACGCTCGCCCTGCGTGAGCGCTGTGCGAGCACGCTGTAGACCAGCAGTTGCAGCACCGAGAGCGTGGTGCCGAGCAGCGCGAACTGCCACAGGCTGCCGCGGATGGCCTCGTACGCCGGTCCGCCCGCGACGATCATCGCCAGCCCGGGGAGGACCAGCGTCCCGGCCACGCATGCCAGTCCCAGTCCGGCGACGAGCGCCAGGCTGAGCTGGACCGCGCGTCGATGCTGCTCGGGGCGGGACATCGTCGGGAAGGCCACCACCATGACGAACTGCGGCAGGAAGAGCACCGCCTTCACCACGATCAGGCCGGCGGCGTAGAGCCCGGCGTCGTGCGCGTCGAGCCGGTTGCGGGCGATCAGGATGTCGATACTGCTGAGCACGAAGAAGGTGAGCAGCGTGGCGCTGGCGTGGAGGCTCTCGACGGCCACCTCGCGGCGCCCCGGAGCTCCGGCCTGCGGCCGCATCGCAGGGCGCTCGCCGAGGGCGACCGCGCCGACGACGACCGGCACGAACTGGCTGAGGCAGACCGCCAGCATGGCCGTGGTGGCATTGGTCTGCCAGAGCAGCAGCGCGGTGCCGATCGCCAGCCGCGGCAGG
The DNA here is from genome assembly GCA_030151765.1 of Marmoricola sp. Classification (GTDB taxonomy): domain Bacteria; phylum Actinomycetota; class Actinomycetes; order Propionibacteriales; family Nocardioidaceae; genus Marmoricola. The sequence continues at coordinate 15,236 of JASLCW010000042.1, read as the reverse complement.
CCGTTGCTGAGGTAGACGACCGCCAGCGCATTCCAGCGACGCTCGCCCTGGAGGATGCCCGCCTGACCGCCCATCAGGGTCATCGCGAAGGCAGCGGGGGCGACGAGTGCGGCGGCCAGGAGCGAGTGCAGGTGCAGTGCGGAGGCGAGCAGGGGTGCGGCGAGCAGGCTGCCGATGCCGATCAGTGTCGCCGCGGTCAGGGTCACCGCGCGCGTGGAGCGCCGTACCGCGGCGAGATGCTCGGGATCGGCGGCGAGGCGGCGTGCCGCGGTGGCCTGGAGACCGAGCTGGGCCACCCCGAGGACGAGAAGCGTCGACATCAGCGCGGTGAACTCGCCGTAGGTGCGTGGCCCGAGGAGCCGGGCCGCCACCATCGTGTAGCCGTAGGTGCCGAGGTTCATCACGGTCATGGCGACCGCGACCGCCACTCCGGCGCGGCTGCGCGCGGAACCGGAAGACGACACGCGGGCACCTTAGCCAATCGCTACGGTGAGCACCGACCGAAAGCGAAGCGAGCGGGGGAGTCGGATGCGGGAGCGGCGGTTGTGGGCGCCGGCCTTGGCCGTGCTCCTCGCGGTCGTGATGCTCGGCCCGGCACTGGCGCCCGGCTACGTGCTCAGCTACGACATGGTGTGGGTGCCGCACCTGTCGCTGCGCCCGGACTTCCTCGGGCTCGGCTCGGGGCTGCCGCGGGCGGTGCCCTCGGACGCGGTCGTCGCCGTGGTGAACGCCGTGATCCCCGGGATGCTGCTGCAGAAGCTGGTCCTGCTCGGCACCCTCGTCGCCGGAGGACTGGGGGCGAGCCGGCTGCCCGTGACGGGTGGCGCGCCGGCGGCCCTGGGCGCTCTCGCCGCCTACGAGTGGAGTCCGCTGGTCGCCGAGCGGCTGGTGATCGGGCACTGGCCGCTGCTGATCACCTGGGCGGTGCTGCCCTGGCTGGTGGTGACCGCGCGAGGTCGTTCGGGCGCAGTGCCGCGGTGCTGGTGGTGGCTGCTGCCGGTGGCCAGCCTGAGTGCCGGCGGCGGCGTTCTCGCCGGCGTGCTCGCACTCGGCCTCGGCCTCTCCGGCGCCGTACGACGACGCCTTGCGCTGTTCCTCCTCGTGGTGGCGGCGAACCTGCCGTGGTTGGTCTCCGGCCTGCTGCACGCGGACAGCGCCCGCTCCGATCCGCTGGGTGCCGAGGTCTTCGCCCTGCACGGCACGGGTGGTGTGCCGGCGCCCCTGGTCGCGCTCGGACTCGGCGGCATCTGGAACCTGGACTCGGTCCCGGCGACCCAGCAGTCCGCCCTGGTGCTGTTGCAGGTCTGCGGCGTCGTGGTCCTGGCCGGCCTGGGACTGGCCCGGCGGGCCGGGACGCGTGAGCTCCGCGTACTCGGCATCCTCTGGCTGGTCGGCTACGGCTGGGCGGTCGGCACCTGGCTGGTGCCGGAGGTGTCGGCATGGCTCGGCGACCACGTCGCCGGCGGTGCGCTCTTCCGCGACGGCAGCCGAAGCCTCCTGTGGTGCGCTCCGTTGCTGGCGATGTTGGTCGGGCAGGGCATCGCGGCGGCCTGCTCCTGGGTGGTGGCACGTGGGCCGCGCGTCATCCTGACGGTCGCACTGGTGGCGCTGCCGCTCGCCGTGATGCCGGACGCGGCCTTCGGTGTGTCCGGCCGGCTCCGGGCGGTCACCTATCCGTCCTCGTACGACGACGTACGCAGTGTCGTCGCGAATCATGGCGATGTGCTGGTGCTGCCCTTCAGCAGCTATCGCGCACCGGCCTGGAACGGCGGTCGCGCGGTGCTCGACCCGCTCGGCCGCTATCTGCGTCCGGACTATGTCGCCTCCGACGCACTTGTCGTGGGCAAGCGCACCCTCCGGGGTGAGGACCCGGTCGCCGCGCGATGCGCCCGGGCGCTGGCACTCTCCGATCCTGCCGCGCGGGCGAAAGCCCTTGAGCAGCAGGGCATCGCGGTCGTGGTGACCGAGCGCGACGCGGGGCCTTCGCCGGCGATCGCGGCACCCGCGCGCGATGTCGGCGAACTCCGGGTCCAGTTCCTGACGGACGTTCGGAGGCGAGGTGTCGCGACGGGATGGGTGGTCGCGATGTCCTTCGCCTGGGGTGGCTTCCTGGGGCTGCCGATCACCGGTTGGCTGCGCAGTCGGCGGCGCGCGTCTTCTTCGAGCTTTCTGACGAAGGCCGGGTGAACTGTTAGCATCTGGCTGTTCCTTGGGAGGGGAACATTTGGGAGAGGGAGAAGCATGACCACGTTATTCAGTGGAGCCGTGGCCATCGTCGTCGGTGGCGTCATCGGTGCAGCATCGATCGTCGGAGTCGTCACCAGTCAGATGTCGTCGCCCACGCACTCGCCTGCGCAGAGCAACAACATCGTCGTTCCCTACGGCAACAACTGACGCAGCGTTCCTGACGGTCGCCGGGCACTGCCCGGGGGCCGGCAACGCTGTGGGCACGCGCCATGACTGCGCTGCATCTGATTCCCGACGGCCTCGGATCGGTCGCCGGACGTCACGTCGTCCTGATGAGCTGGCGGGACACCCGCAACCCTGAGGCCGGCGGTGCCGAGCTCTATCTCGAGCAGATCGCCACCGGACTGGTACGCCGCGGCGCCGCGGTGACCGTCTTCACGGCCGCCTACGCGGGTGCACCCGGTGACGAGGTCATCGACGGCGTCCGCTATGTCCGCCGCGGCTCGAAGCTGTCCGTCTACGCCCGCGGCCTGCAGATGCTGGCCAGCGGCCGGCTCGGTCGGCCGGATGTCATCGTCGACGTGCAGAACGGCATGCCCTTCTTCACCCGCCTGGTCGCGCCCTGCCCGGTGGTGGTGTTGATGCATCACGTGCACCGCGAGCAGTGGCCGGTGGTCTACCCGGGTCTCACGGGCCGTGTCGGCTGGCTGGTCGAGCGCCGCATCGCGCCGCGTCTCTACCGGGACTGCCAGTACGTCGCGGTCTCGCGCGCCACGCGTGACGAACTGGTGCCTCTAGGGGTGGACGCCGAGCGCATCGCGGTCGTGCACAACGGCACCACCGCGGTGCCGGTGGCACGGACGCCGAAGGTGTCCCCGCCGACCATCTGCGTCGTCGGACGGATCGTCCCGCACAAGCGCGTCGAGCTGGCCGTCGACGCATGGCACCTGCTGCGCAAGGAGATCCCGGACCTGCAGCTTCGGATCGTCGGCGATGGCTGGTGGGCCGACGAGCTCCGCGCGCACGCCGTACGGGTGACCGGCTCGGCCGACCACCCCGGCATCGTCTTCGAGGGGCACGTCTCCGAGGCGCGCAAGCGGGAGGTGTACGCCGAGAGCTGGGTGATGGCGCTGCCCTCGCTCAAGGAGGGCTGGGGCCTGGTCGTCGGTGAGGCGGGCATGCACCACACACCGACCGTCGCCTACGCGGCAGCGGGTGGCACTCGCGAGTCGATCGCCGACGGTGTGTCGGGATTGCTGCTGCCCACGGACGGCGATGTCCCCGAGCTGGCAGCGGCCCTCGGTGCGGTTCTTCGCGACGACGTCCTCCGTGCCCGGCTCGCGCGCGGCGCCCGGGCGATGAGCGACCGGTTCACCTGGGAACGCGCCCAGGACCAGTTCGCCGGCGTTCTCGGTGCGGCGATGGCCGGCATCCGGATCGACGTACCCGACTCCGCACCGGAAAACGACTCCGTGGAGGCGCCGCCGGCGATCGCCGTTGGGTAGGGTGCGCGGCGTGTCCTCACCCCGTCCGACCGCCTGGAAGGCGAGCCTGCGACGGTCGGTGCGGCTCTTCGGTGAGTTCCGGCACGAGCAGACCGATCCGGCACGCTTCTACAGCGCCCTCGCGGCGGATTCGGCCGCCCATGTCGCCAGGGACGCCGACCTGTCCGACGCCGTCCTGCTGGACGTGGGCGGAGGCCCCGGCTACTTCCGGGATGCCTTCATGGCGGCCGGCGCGCGGTACTACGCACTCGACTCGGACGTCGGCGAGCTGGCCGGTGCCGGGGAGATCGGTCCGGGCACGGTGATCGGCAGCGGCATGGCGCTGCCCTTCGGCACCGGGACGCTCGATGTCTGCTACTCGTCCAATGTGCTCGAGCATGTTCCGGAGCCGTGGACGATGGCCGACGAGATGGTGCGGGTGACCAGTCCCGGTGGCGTCGTCTTCCTGAGTTACACCGTGTGGTGGGGGCCCTGGGGAGGCCACGAGACCTCGCCGTGGCATTACCTCGGCGGTGCCCGCGCACGGCGCCGCTATGCCCGCAAGCACGGTCACGAGCCGAAGAACAAGTACGGCGAGTCGTTGTACGCCGTCACCGTCGCGGCCGGTCTCCGCTGGGCGCGAGCGGCGGCCGCCGCCGGGCAGGTCGAGATCCTCGCCCTCGAGCCGCGCTATCACCCGTGGTGGGCACGCTGGGTGCTGCGCGTACCCGGGTTGCGCGAGGTGGTGACATGGAACCTCGCGATCGTGATGCGCAAGGTCTGACCACGCTGCGCGGCTCCCGCGTGCGGATCCTGGCGGGGAGCATCCTGCTGACCGGGCTGGCCTTCGTCATCTCGCCCGGCTTCCAGATCGCCGACACCAAGTTCGACCTCGCCGTCGACCCCGCGGGCTTCCTCGCGCGAGCGACGCATCTGTGGGACCCGACGGCCGACTTCGGTCTGCTGCAGAACCAGTCCTACGGCTATCTCTGGCCGATGGGTCCCTTCTTCGCGCTCGGCAAGTTCGCGGGCCTGTCGCCCTGGATCGTCCAGCGTTGCTGGATCGCCCTCGTGCTGGTGGTGGCCTTCGTGGGGATGGCCAAGCTGGCGCGGGTCCTCGGCGTACGGTCCGACATCGCCGTGCTGGTCGCAGGCTTCGCCTTCGCCGCGTCACCGCGGATGCTGACCACGCTGGGGCCGATCTCGATCGAGGCCTGGCCGAGCGCGCTGGCGCCCTGGGTTCTCGTCCCGCTCGTCCTCGGGTGCCGCGCGGGCTACTCACCGCGGCGCATGGGCCTGTACGCCGGTCTCGCGGTCGCGACGGTCGGGGGAGTGAATGCCGCGGCCACGTTCGCGGTGATTCCGCTGGGTGCGCTCTGGCTGCTCACCCGGCGCCCGGGTCACCGGCAACTCGCGCTGATCGGCTGGTGGGCGCTCTTCACGGTGCTCGGCACCGTCTGGTGGCTGGTGCCGCTCTTCCTGCTCGGCTCGTACTCGCCGCCCTTCCTGGACTTCATCGAGAGCGCGCAGGCGACGACGCTGCCGACCACGCTCTTCAATGCGCTCCGGGGCACCTCGGACTGGGTTCCTTACGTCGAGCCGGCCTGGCGCGGCGGCCGGCAACTGATCAGCGACGGACTGCTCGCGCTCTACAGCGGTGGCGTGCTGATGCTGGGCACCGCCGGCCTGCTGCTGCGCCGTACGCCGGAGATGCTCTTCCTCGTCCTCGGGCTCGCCGGCGGTCTGGTGTTGGTCACGGCCGGTCATCTGGGGGCCGTCCAGGGATGGTTCGCCGGTGACGTGCAGTCCCTGCTCGACGGGTCGCTTGCCGCTCTGCGCAATGTCCACAAGTTCGACCCGGTGCTCCGGATCCCGATGGTGCTGGGCCTGGCCTGGTTCGTGGACGCCGCCTCGCGGGCGACCATGCCCAGGGGTCTGATCGCGCGGATCGGAGCGCCGGTCACGGTCTTCCCGGCGATCGCCCTGGTGTGTGTGGGCGCCGCCGCGCTGCCCCTCGTTCAGGGACGGCTCGCCCCCGCGGACCCGGTGATCGAGACGCCGGGCTACTGGACGGACGCAACGCGCTGGTTGAACGCCCACCCCGGTGGGGGTGCGACGCTGCTCGCTCCGGCGTCCAGCTTCGGCACCTACTTGTGGGGCGCACCGCACGACGAACCGGCGCGGTACCTCGGTATGCGCGACTGGGCCGTCCGCGATGCGATCCCGCTGACGCCGCCGGGCACGATCCGGATGCTCGACGCCGTCGAGTCGCGACTCGCGACCGGGCAGGCCTCGCCCGGCCTGGCGGACTACCTGCGGCGTGCGGGCATCGGCCGCCTGCTGGTGCGCAACGACCTGGCGCCCGGCAACGACACCGCGGATCCGGCGCTGGTGCATGCCGCGCTCGACGGTTCGCCGGGGATCACCCGCGTCGCTGCCTTCGGACCGGACATCGGGGGAGCGCCGATCACCTCGTGGGCCGGCACCCGCGTCGCCATCGACGACGGGTGGGCGCGGCAACGGCCGGCAATCGAGGTGTACGCCGTCGACGGGCCGATGAGCACCGCCTCGTCCGTGACCGACCTGCCGGTGGTCATCGGGGGGCCGGAGGACCTGCTGGGCCTTGCCGATCTGGGCGTACTCGACGACCAGGCGACTGAGCTGGCCGCCGATGTTCGGTCCGGGACCGCCGTCAAAGGACCGGTGATCCTCACGGACGGGATGCTCGATCGGGAGCGCAACTTCGGACGGGTCGACGACGCGGTGTCGGCGGTGATCACGCCGGGCGACGGCCGGCGTACCGGGAACGCGGCGCGGGACTACCTGCTGCCGCAACCGCCCCAGGGCAATCGCTGGCGGACCACCGCGGAGCTCATCGGGGCGAAGTCGGTGTCCGCCTCCTCGGCACTGTCGTACGCCGGAGCGCTCGGCGCGAGCCGCCCCGGCTATCTCCCGTACGCCGCCATCGACGGTTCCACCAACACACAATGGGCCTCCGACCCGTTGGCGACGGGTCGGCCCTGGTGGCGGGTCACCTTCGACGACGCGCGCACGGTCGGGTCCGTCACGATCATGCCCGGCGCGGCGGTCTCGTCCGCTCGCACGGTCGTGGTCTCCACGGAGGCGGGTCACGTGGAGGCGAGCCTGCGCCCCGGTCAGCCGACGACCGTCGCCCTGCCGTCGGGGACGACCCGGTGGGTTCAGGTGGGCGCCGCCTCCGACGGTCCGCTCGCGCTTGCGGAAGTCGCGATCCCCGGGGCGACCGTGCGTCGCGCCCTGGTGCTGCCGAGTGTTCCGGCCGACTGGCCGGACCCGGACAAGGTGGTGCTGCGATCGTTGAGCGATGCCCGGACCGGATGCGTGGGGACTCTCGTGGTCGCCTGCGCAGGCGGACGTGCGGTCCCTCCCGAGGAGAGCGATCTGGTGACGCGGATCGTCCGGCTGGCTCGCCCGGAGTCCTTCACCGCGGTCCTGCGTGCCCGCGCTCGCGCGACGCCGGCCGCACTGGATCAGCTCCAGGAGGGCCGTCTCGTCCGGGTCGAGGCGTCCACGCAGGTGGTGCCCGATCTACGCAGCTCCGGTCTCGCCGCCATCGACGGCGACCCGGGGACGACGTGGACCGCCAGTGCCTACGACCGGCTGCCGCACCTGACCCTGAGCTGGCTGCGTCCGCAACGGGTGCGGGGCGTCGACATCATGCTCGGCAGTACCGCGGCGGCACGGATGCCGACGCGGCTGGAGTTGTCCTGGCCGGGAGGTCATCGCGAGGTCACGTTGCGGCAGGGCCGGGCGTCGTGGCCGGCGATCCGCACGCGGAGCCTGACGATCGGGATCGCGTCGGCCGCATCGGGCATCAGCGTCGATGCCAGCGGCGACCGCAGCGTCCTGCCGATCGGCATCAGCGAATTGCGGTTGCGCGGGGTCGACGTGACGACACCGCTGGACACCCGGGTACGGACGCTGCCGTGCGGCTCCGGGCCGACGATGTCCGTGGACGGCCGGATGCATCAGACCGCATTGAAGGCGAGCGCCGCCCAGCTCTTCGCGGGTACGGCGGCTCTGCCACTGCGCATCTGCAAGGGGGACGCGGTGACCCTCGGCCGTCGTACATCGGTGAGCTTCGGCGCCTCCACGCGGGCGGAGATCGATGACGCCGTATTGACCCGTGCCGGGGCCGATATCCCTTCCCTGTCAGGGGAATCGGTGCCCGTGACTCGCTCGGGCGCCGCCGCCTTCACCTTCCACGCACCCGGCCCGGGCACGGTCGTGGTGCGCCAGAACGTCAACAGGGGCTGGCAGGCTCGCCAGAACGGCAAGGCGCTGACCCCGGTCGTCGTCGACGGATGGCAGCAGGGCTGGCTGACTGGGGGAGCGGGCGAGGTCCGCGCGAGCTTCGCACCGGATGCGTCGTACCGGCTGGCCCTGGTCATCGGCGGCGCCTTGCTCGCGTTGATGGTCCTGCTCCTCTGGCCGGCTCGTCGGTGGCGCAGTGACACGGGTTCGTGCCGGGAACTCCGGTTGAGGTGGTGGGCGGCCGTCCCGGTCGTCGCCCTGGCCGGCGGACTTCTCGGGGGTGGCGCCGGGGTCGCGGCGATGGCGGCCGGGGTCCTGGTGGGCCTGGCGGCACGCCGGATCCCCGAGGACGGGGGAGTCGTGCTCCTCGCCGTCGTTCCCCTGGTGGCGTCGGGCTGGTATCTCGTCCTGCCGTGGGGCTCGGCCGACGGCTGGGCCGGCCTGCATGCGGCGCCGGACTACCTGGTGCTGGCTGCCTTGGGTGCGGTCTTCGCGGGGGCGGTCGCCTTCCTGCCGGGCCGCCACAGGCGCATCATCGGACGCTCGACGAAGCGGTAGAGCAGCTCGGCAGCGGGCAGGGTGATCAACAGCGTCGTGCCGAGGATCAGCCAGAAGTGGCCCTGGAAGACCGGGACACCCAGCCACGTGACCAGCGACAGCACCGGCAGGTGGATGCAGAAGATGCCGTACGAGATGTGCCCGAGGTGGCGCAGCCAGGGAGCGCTCAGCGCGCGCTGGTAGGTCGAACCGGCGACGCCGAAGACGCCGGGCAGGACGACCAGGAGACCGATCACGGCGTACAGCAGGTTCTTCGCCACTGCCGCGGCCGGGGTGGGGGTGACCAGGACGATCGGCCCGGCGACCGGTGTGGAGGCGACGAGCATGAGGCCGGCGATCGCGACCCAGCAGGCACCCGGCCGCGCGCCGATGGCCCGCAGGCCGCGGGTGACGACGGGGTGCAGGCGCCCACGCGTCAAGAGCACATGGCAGAGGGCCAGCCCGATGCCGGCGCCGAACCAGCCGAGATAGGCGGGCAGCCACTCATTCACCGGTACGCCGTAGCTCCGTGGTACCCGGCTCGACCAGCCGCCCAGCCAGCCGAGGGCGATCACCCACATGACCACGAGCAGGGCGATGGTCCGTGCGGCGCGCAGTCGGCGGCCGACTCCGACGAGCATCAGCAGCGGAAGCACCGCATAGAAGGCCACCTCGGTCGCGAGGCTCCACATGTGCGTGAGGCCGTCGGGGAGGGTCGGGTGCACGTAGATGTTGGCGAGCGCGAAGGTGAGTAACCAGTCGCCGGCAGACAGGCCGCGGTTCGCATGGATCAGGCTCAGCGCCAGGGTCGCGGTGACCAGGTAGAGGGGCCAGATCCTCAACACACGCTTGCGAAAGTAGGCGCCGATGGCGGGAGCGGGCGAGCCGTCGGCTCCTCGGGCGAGCCAGTGATAGGACAACAGGAATCCGGAGAGCACGAAGAAGATCGCCACCCCCACGTCGAGTCGCGCCAACAGCAGACCGATGGTGCCGTGCGTTGTGTACGCGCCGGCCCAGAAGGCGACGTGGGTGAGCAGAACGGCCATCGCGCCGACCACCCGGATGCTGTCGAGCGCCGGGAAGACAGGCAGGTCCGCGGCGCCGGGTCGTGCTCTCCTCACTCGCGAAAAGCTACGTCATCGGCCGCCCTTCGATGAACCCTGCGCGAAAGAGCCTTGCGCGAGCCCGGTGACTGATAGTCTTCCGCGCGAGGGACGCTTGGGAGGGCGGAACATGTTGAAGTGGCTGTCGCGCGCACTGTTGGCAGTAGGCGCGCTTTTGCTGGTCGTCGGTCTGGTGTCACAGTTCTGGGCACCGCAGAAGGTGGAGCGGGTCCCGCTCGACACCGACAACACGACCCATCTGTCAGGACACGCTGAGGTCATCAACGGCAAGACCGGCAAGGTCGACTCGGTCGACGTACGGGCCACGAACCTGACGCGGGTCGACTCGAAGAAGTCCGATGACCGCAATGTCGTCTGGACCAGCGTCAGCTGTCTGGTCAAGGACGTCCCCGGTCCCGACTGCGGTCTCGAGGGTCAGGGCTCGGCTGCCGACCCCAACGTGATCAACATCAGCACGGACGCCTTCGTGACCGATCGGCACACCGGCTTCGCGGTCAACTCGGCGAAGTACCTGCCGGCGGGATCCGGCATCCAGCCGACCGGCCTGATGAACAAGTTCCCGTTCAACTCGGCGAAGAAGACCTATCCGATGTGGGACAGCATGCTGGCTCGCCCGGTCGACGCGGTCTACACGGGTACGCAGCGAACCGATGGCGTGCTGACCTACCTCTACAAGTCGTCGGTGAACCATGAGCCGGCGGATGTCGCCGCGGGCATCAAGGGCTTCTACAGCAGCGATGTCACGTACGTCGTCGAGCCGGTGACCGGCGCGCTGATCAATCAGATCCAGCACGAGGTCCGCACCACCGAGTCGGGCAGCACGTTGTTGAACCTAGATCTCCAGTTCACGCCGGCGCAGATCAAGACGAATCTGTCGGACGCCAAGGGCAATGTCTCGCAGCTGAACCTGATCACCCACACTCTGCCCTTGCTGGGCTGGGTCCTCGGGCTGCCGCTGCTGCTGATCGGCATCGTCATGGTGATCGTGCGACTGCGTGGTCAGTCGGGAGCCGGGTCGGCGAAGCCCGCCACCGAGCGCTCCTACGAGCACGCCTGAGCAGAATCGACTTCCTGGCCTGGGCGCAGTGGGAGCCGCGCTCAGGCCAGGAGATCGGCGACGTAGATCGCCGTACCCGGAGTGAGCAGCCCGCGCGTGCGTGACCATCCGCCCCACGTGCGGTCGTGCTCTTCCGGCCACTCCGGTTCCGCGAGGTCGACCAGGCGGAAGCCGGCTCCGGCCAGGGCCCGGACCCAGTCCCCGAGCGTGCGATGGTGCTCGACGTACCGGGTCTCGCCGCTCTCGTCGTCGACCTCGACGTACGGCGTCCGGTCCCAGTAGGACTGGCTGGCGAGGAGCCCGGCCTCACCGGGGTCGTCGGGGAACATCCAGCGGGTCGGGTGCGTCACCGAGAAGGCGAAACGACCACCGGGCCGCAGCACCCGAGCGATGCCCTCGACGAGGGTGTCCGCCTCGGCGATGAACTGCAGTGCGCCGAAAGCGCTGAAGACGACGTCGAAGCTGTCGTCGCGGAAGGGGATGTCGGCGGCGCCGGCACACACGACCGGTACGACGGTCCCGTGTTCCTGGTCGATCCGGACACTGTGCTGGAGCTGGCGCATCGAGACGTCGAGGCCCACCGGCCGGCCACCCTGCCGGAGTACCCAGCGGGAGCACTGGCCGGCACCACAGCCGAGCTCGAGGACGTCGCGGCCGGCGACCTCGCCGAGTGCCCGGATCTCGTCCTCGCGAACGCCTTCCGGTCCCCAGAGGAAGCCGTCGTCGCCGAGGAAGGCCCCGTGCGTGGCTTGGTACTCGTCGGCGTACGCATCCCAGTCGGCCCGGTTCGCCCGCAGCGAGTTGGTCTCGTCGACGGGACGCCGCTCCGGTCGCACGCCACTCATGCGCATGACCCTAGGGGATCGGTGCCGCGAACGACGTGGCCCCCTCCGCCGATGTGGGCGGAGGGGGCCAGTCTGGGGGACATCGTGTTCCGGAGATCAGCCGATCGCGATGCGGAACTTGTTCTTCGCCGACCGGGGACCCTTGAGGCAGCTCGTCGGGTTGTTCCCCTTCGCAATCTCGCGACCGTCCCGGATGCTGCCGTAGTCGGTGTCGAAGTTGGTCGGATCGCTCTTGGCGTACTGGAACTTCTTGTTCTTGCTGCCGGTCCGTTCCTGGCCGTCGGTGAGGCCGTCGCGGTCGGTGTCGGCAACGGTCGGGTCGGTGTGCACCTTGCCGATCCGGTAGTAGACGAGCTTGCCCTTGCGGGTGCCGTGCTTGGCACGTACGTCGGCCTTGGTCATGCCCGGGCCCCAGCCGGTGACGATCTGCTTGATCGTGTAGCCGTTGACCTCGGCGCTGTCGCTGATGCCGTCGCCGTCGGTGTCCGCCTTGCAGGGGTTCGGGAAGACCTTGCCGATCTTCGCCGTCCGGGTCTTGCTGTAGCGGACCTTCTGGTTCATGACGATCCCGTTGACCTCCTGGCCGTCGGTGAGGCTGTCCCCGTCGGTGTACTTGCTGAGCGGGTTGGTGTGGCAGGAGGGGTACTTCGCCGTCGGCCCGTTGACCTCCTGGCCGTCGGTCAGGCCGTCGCCGTCGGTGTCGGCGTTGAAGGGGTCGGTGCCGAGGTGGATCTCGGTGCCGTTGGTCAGGCCGTCGCCGTCAGGGTCCTGGTTGAGCCAGTCCTGGCAGGCCTTGCTGGGGTTGGTCGGGTAGGTGGTCTTGTGGTTGACCCAGGTCAGGTGACAGGGGTTGGTGCTGTCGCCGACGGTGAAGGTGACGGTGGTCGGCGGGCTGGTCTGCCCGTTGACCGTCTGGGTCACGTCGATCGTGTGCGGACCGTCGGAGAGGGTGCCCGAAGGTGTGCAGTTCCAGTCGCCGTGGTTGTTCACGATCGCGGTGCAGAGGGTGTTGCCGCCCTCCTTGACGGTGACCGTGGCACCCGGGTCGCCCGTTCCCTTGATCTGTGTGTCGCCGGGCACGTCGGTGGCACCGTTCTGCGGCGAGGACACCACCGGGGCATCCGGGCCGGAGGTCTCACCGCCGGTGTTGACGGTGAAGGTGGTGCTGGCCGGGTCGCTGGTGTTGCCGGCGGCATCGGTGGCCGTGGCGGTGAAGGTGTGCGGTCCGTCGGACAGCGCGGTGGTCGGGTCGCAGGACCACTTGCCGTCGCTGCCCACCGTTGCGGTGCAGACCGTGGTGTTGCCTTCCTTGACGACCACTGCGGAGTTCGGTTCCGCGGTGCCCGACACGGTCGGCTTGGCGGTGGTGACGGTGCTGCCGTCGGCCGGCGTCTTGATCACCGGGGCGTCGGGTGCCGTGGTGTCGGGTGTCCCCGCGTCCACGGTGAAGTTCGTCGTGGCGGGGTCACTGACATTGCCGGCGGCATCCATCGCGGTTGCCGAGATCGTGTGCGGGCCATTGCTCAGCGGAGTGCTCGGGGTGCACGCCCAGGCGCCGGTGTCGTCGGCAACGGTCGTGCAGAGCGTGGTGCCGCCCTCGGTCACCGTGACCGTCGAGCCCTTCTCGGCGGTGCCCGAGATCTCCGGAGTCCCGGTGGTCACCGTGCTGTCGTTGGCCGGTGCGGTGATGGTCGGCGCGTCCGGAGCCGTGGTGTCGACGGTGAAGGTCGTGTGTGCGGCGGGACTGTCGCCGTTGGCGTTCGTGGCGATCGCGTCGAAGGTGTGCGCGCCCTCGGGCAGTGCGGTGCTGGGGGTGCAGGCCCACGTGCCGTCGGTGCCGGTCGTCGCGGTGCAGACCGGCTGGCCGCCTTCGGTCACCGTCACGGTGGTGCCGGGCTCGGCGCTGCCGCTGACCTCGGGCGTGGTGTCCTTGGTGCTGGACCCGTCGGCCGGCGTCGTGATGACGGGCGCGGCCGGTACGGCGGTGGACGGCTTGGTGCAGTCGACGCCGCCGCTGGGGGCGGTTGCCTTCACATGCATGGGGGCCAGGGCCAGGTCGACGTCCGCGAGGGAAGCACCGGGCAGGACGCTGAGCACCTTGAGCTGGATCCGAAGGAGCGACTGCAGATCCGCCTCGCCGGTGGCGCCGCTCGACAGATCGGTCGGCTTGAAGGCGGTCACCTTGAGGTCGACCAGCGGCTGTGCCGGGACCGGGAGGGTGATCGGCTGGCCGTTCAGGGGAATCGTGATCGGCGAGCCGCCGATGGTGGCGGTGATCACCGGGGGGTTGAGCAGTCCGGCGTGGCCCGTCGTACCGTCGGAGCCGGCGCCGAGCATGACCGGGTTGTCGACGTGGATCCGGACCTGACCGGAGAGCAGCGAGATGTCGCCCACCGACATCGTCGTCACGGAGCTCACGTCGGAGACATTGGTGTTGTCGCCGCGGCCGACCAGGGCGGTCTGGGTGTTCACGAAGGACGCCCCCACCGAGCCGAGCTCACCGACGCCCGGAATCGAGAGCAGGTTCAGACCCGCCACGTCGGTACGCGAGGAGGAGAGCACCGCCCTGCCGTTCACGGCGGGAACGCACGTCGTGGCGTCCTGGTACGAGGCCTGGGCCTGGCCGGCGATGACGCCGACATTGGCGACCGGGCTGAGGTTCACCGGCAGCAGGACGCGCGACGCGCTGGTCGAACTCGGCGGCGCCTTCACGCTGACCTTGTCGATGGGCAGCGGGATGCCGGCCACGGTGGCGTTCACGTTCCACGACTCGGCGGTGCTGTTGGCGTTCGCGCGGGTGCTGTCGACATCGGCACCGGCGTGGCCGACCTTCGCGCCGGCGAGGCTGAGGGTGGCCAGATTCGCGCCGAGGCTGACCAGGTCGCCCGAGGCGGACGCGGCGTACGGCGCCGGCAGGGTCTGCGCCTGTGCGGCGGGCGCGGCGGCGACACCGAGTGCCACCAGCGCGGGGGAGAGGGTCATGGCCGCCGTGACGGCGAGAGGCACGACCCGGCGCCGCGAGTGCGGGCGAGACGGCGCGTGAAGGCGCAACATGGGCGATTCGGCTCCTTGAGTGGGCAGTAGGAGAGCGCCGGGGACCGGCGTACAGGGGTCAACGGATGATTCGGACCGGAGTTATGCGACCGTGTATCGATTCACCCGGTTCGTCACCCGGTCCGCCGCCGGCCAGGCTGTCCCGGTCAGGGGCCGGTTGGACGCATGTCGGTGCGGGAGCCTAGAATCAGAGACTGCGCAGGAGTCTGCCCGCGCCCCGAAACAGACGGGGCTACGGCACGCGTCTCATTCGGTTGAGTTGCACGGCTCTCACGCATGTCCGTACATCATCCATCGACAAAGGTTCCGACTACTTCATGACCACCACTCCCATCGCCTCCGAGGCCCCGCAGGTCGCCATCAACGACATCGGCTCGGAGGAGGACTTCCTCGCTGCGATCGACTCGACCATCAAGTACTTCAACGATGGCGACATCGTCGAGGGCACCATCGTCAAGGTCGACCGTGACGAGGTTCTTCTCGACATCGGTTACAAGACCGAAGGCGTCATCCCTTCGCGTGAGCTCTCCATCAAGCACGACGTCGACCCCCACGAGGTCGTCGAGGTCGGCGACGCGGTCGAGGCTCTGGTTCTCCAGAAGGAGGACAAGGAAGGCCGCCTGATCCTGTCCAAGAAGCGCGCACAGTACGAGCG
>JASLCW010000038.1 GCA_030151765.1 Marmoricola sp. | reverse complement strand
GATCGTCGCGCGCTCGCCCAGTGGCCAGGTAGCGGCGTACCCCGTCGTGCAGACCACCCAGGTCGGCGGCATCTGCAAGGAGGTCGTCGCGCCGACGCCCTACCTCGACCCCGAGCTCGTCGGCCACCCGCATCGCCAGTCGCTGTGCCTCGATCGCCAACTCCGGGTCGAGGTCGGGTGCCGGCGCGACGACCTCCTTGCAGATGCCGTCGGCCTGGGTCGTGGCGACGACGGGATAGGCGGCGACCTGACCACTCGGCGAGCGCGCCACGATGGCGGAGAGCTCACGACGGAAGTCGACCCGCTCTTCGGCCAGGATGGTGGCCCCGGACGCGAAGGCCTCGTCGGCATCGGCCACCGAGTCGACGAACCAGACGCCCTTGCCGTCGTACCCGCCGCGCGTGGTCTTGAGGACGCACGGGGCGCCGAAGGCCGTCAGCTCGTCACGATCGGCGACGATCGCGTTGCGCGGGCAGGGCACGCCGAGCTCGCCCAGCCTGGTCCGCATCAGGCCCTTGTCCTGGGCGTACACGAGGGCCTCCGGCCCCGGCCGTACGGCGAGCCGCTGCTCCAATGCGTGCAGGTGCTCGGTGGGGACGTGCTCGTGGTCGAAGGTGACCACCGCACAGCCCTCGGTGACCTGCTCCAGGGTGGCGAGATCGCGATAGTCCCCGACCTGCTGGTCGACGATCACCTGCGCCGCGCTCACCCCCTCCGCCTCGGCCAGCAGCCGCAGGGGGATCCCCATGGCGGCGGCGGGTTCCGCCATCATCCGGGCGAGCTGTCCTCCCCCGATGACGGCAACGGTCGGCGTATCGCTAGGCACGCGGGAAGCCTAGTGGCGGGGGCGGGTCCTTCTGACGGTGACCGGTTCGAGCTCGCCGAAACCGCGGACGGGACGAGCGGGAAGAGCGCGCGTCTCGAAGTCGTCGTCGGGGAGCAGGTCGGCGGTCGCGTGGTCGATGATCACGCGATTGCGCCGGGCCACCGAGGTCAGCCGTGCGGCCAGGTTGACGGCCGGGCCGTAGACATCGCCCATCCGCTGGACGAGAGGGCCGGTGGCCAGGCCCACCTTCACGTCCGGGAGCCGGTGGTCGCCGCCGATCACGCCGATCATGTCGAGGGCGATGTCGATCGCCTCGGGAGCGGAATCGCTGACGAAGAGCACCGAGTCGCCGATGCTCTTGATGATCCGGCCGCGGCCGCCGGCGACGACGTCGTGGCAGCGCATCTCGAAGATCTCGACGAGGTCGCCGATCTCGTCGTCGTTGAGCTCGTTGGTGAGCGCGGTGAAGCTGACCAGGTCGGCGAAGCCGATCGTCGCGGTCAGGTGCACCTCCTCGTCGGCGGAGGCGAGCGTCTCGGTCCGGGCCACCGCCGCGGCGAGATGCCGGCGCCAGGCGTAGAGGATCAGCAGCTCGAAGCTCGGGGTGACCGCGTTGACGAATTCGACGGCCTGGGCGATCTTCTCCTCCCGGTCGAGATCGCCGTGCGCGGCCTCGAAGCCGGGCAGCAGGTTGGCGACCTCCCAGTCGGCGAGGCGCGACATCGTGCGGCCGACGGCACGGGTCACCCGGCTCAGGGTGTCCATGTCGACGCCGGCCTCGATGGCCAGGTTGAGACGTGAGAGCGCGCCGACGTCGTCGAGGGTGAAGACCGGCTCCTCCCCCGCATCCGGGAAGCCGAGCGCCCGCCAGAGGCGGCGTGCGTCATCGACCGAGACGCCGCTCGCGTCGGCGACCTGGTCGGCGGTCAGTTCGGGCGATCGGCCGAGGATGGCCTCGTCGAGCCGCTCGCGGGACTCGTCAGCTTCCGTCATCGCCGTGCGTGTCCCGGTCCGGCGTGCGATCCCGGTCGGGGTGGAAGAGCAGGTCGGAGATCTGCAACTGGCGCTGGTCCACATGCGGTACGTCGGGCAGCGCGACGCGTCCCTGCGTGCTGGCGTCGGAGATGATCAGCGTTCCGCAGCCGAGGAGCCGGTCGATCAGGCCGTGCTCGGAGGAGACATCGCTGATCCGGTTGAGCGGGATGTCGTGTCCCTTGCGGGTGATCACGCCGGTGCGGGTCAGCACCCGGCGATCGGTCACCGTGTAGGTGTCGCAGAGCCAGGCGAGGACGTGGCCCACGGTGAGCCAGGCGATCAGGATCGCCGCCACCACCCAGACCCCGAGCAGCACATAGCCGCTCGTGTGGACGCTGAGGAATCCGGCGACCGCGAGCACCACGACCGCGATCAGGACCGGGATCAGGATCTTCTTCGGGTGCGTGCGCGTGCTGAAGACCACCGTCTCGCCCGCGTTGAGGTGCCGCTCGATCGCCATGACGAGATCATGTCAGGTCGGACGGACATGCACGACGTCTCCCGCACTCACGGCCATCGACTTCCCGTCGACGTCGACCACGAGACGGCCGTGCTCGTCGACGTCGGTGGCCGTGCCACGGAGCCGCTCGCCCGAAGGCATCCACACCTCGACCTCCCGGCCGACCGTGTCGCACTGCTGCCGGTACGACGCCACGAAGACCGTCGGATCCGCGACGAGCTCACCCAGCCGGCGGTCGAGTGCCTGCAGCACGCTGCCCAGCAGTTCCGTGCGCGCGACCTCGATGCCGGCGATCGCGAGCGAGGTCGCGGTGGGCACCGGGAGTTCGTCAGTGCGCAGGTCGACGTTGATGCCGATGCCGATGACCGCACAGGGCGGCTGCGTCCCGTCGGGCGAGGGGCCGGTGCGCTCGACCAGGATCCCGGCCAGCTTGCCCGGCGGGATCAGGACGTCGTTGGGCCACT
>JASLCW010000392.1 GCA_030151765.1 Marmoricola sp. | reverse complement strand
GCTCGGTCGCCACCGGGATGATCTTGTCCTCGACGAACTGGCGTACGGTCTTGAGGATCTCTTCCTGGATGTCGGTCAGGTCCTCGGTCTCGCAAAGACGGCCCATGGGTTGTTGCGCTCCTTCGTGTGGCGGACTCGGGTGATTATCCCCGAAAACGAGCACCCGCAGGTGTCACGTCCACCACACCCAGGTTAGGAGCCCTTAACCGGGAGACCCAACCTCCGCCGGAGCCGCTGGCGGAGGGTGAGCCGCGCCTCGACCAGCTGCGCCTCGAGTTCCTGCTGCTCCAAGCCTGCCGCGCGCAGCGAACGGCGCAACTCCCGGATCTCGCCGGCCAGCTGGGCGACCAGGTCGGTCGCGATGCCGGCCACCTCCGCGTCGGTGACGGAGGCGACGCTGCGGCGCTCCTCCAGTTGTGCCGGCGGCTCCAGGTCGGCGAGCTCGCCGATCACGTCGAAGCCGCGTTCCTCGATCAGCTCGATCGCCCGGCGACCGCGCCGCCGGCAGTCGTCGATCTGCGTCTGCTCGGGCCAGAACCGGTCGCCGCCGCGCGGGACCAGCCGCTCGTCGGCGAGCAGGCTCCGAATGATCGTGCCCCGCTCCAGCGCCTTGTCCAGCAGACCGCGCGCGACGATGTGCTCGTTGATCCGGCGCAACGTCTCCGCCTCGGCGACACCCATCGCGGAGTTGGCGAAACCGGCGGTCGCGTCGAAGGCGGCCGCGTCCATGCCGACCAGGCCGGCGAAGCGCCGCCAGATCAGATCGCGCGGTGCGCCGTGACCGGGCAGCGGCAGCACATGCACCTGCTCCGCCGGTACGACATCACCCCACCGCTCGAGGACGAGCCCCAGGTCGAGGGTGCGCCAGTTCCAGATCGCCTGCGAGCTGTCCGAGTCCGGACCCGGGTAGTCCGCCATCGTCGACGTGCCGCGGTTCTTCAGGCTCTCCTGCCAGCTCGTGGTGAAGAGCCCGATCGGCTCCCGGGCGGTGACGACCACGTGCACCTCGGCGGGGGCCAGGTCGGCGACCATCCGCTTCGCTTGCTCGGCGGAGACCGCGGCGAGGAATTCGTGCGTGATCACGGCATCGCCGGACCACTCCTCGATCTCGGCACGGACCCGCTCCCAGGCGCTCTTCTGCGCCGGGAAGGCAGTCTCCAGTGCCGGTGACTCGCCGACGGTCCGGGCAGTCCACAGGTGATCGGCGCGCCCGCGACCCGGGAGCAGCAGACCCTGCTCGCGCATCGTCTCCGGCGCCGCCCACATGATCGTCTGCAGGTACGTCGTCGCGGTCTTGGGCAGACCGATGTGGAGGAAGACCTTCGCCGCCACGGGCGATCACATCCCCTTGCGGTACTCGGCGATCGCCGCGTCGATCCTCTCCTGGTCACGCGAGGCGAGCGGGATGAGGAGTTCCTGGACGACGTCGGCTAGCTCGGCGATGCGCAGGCTCTGCTGCCGCAGCTCACCGACCTCCGCCTCGAGTTCGCGTACGCGCTGTTCGAGCTCACCGCGACGGAGCAAGGCGCGACCGGCCTTGTTCACGCGCTCACTGGCTGCCACTGCGCCACCACCCTTCCGGTACGCCGGTCGTCGTGAACCGGATCCGTGAATTCCTCACGGGAAACAATATGGGCGCCCGCCTCGGTCAGGATCGCCACCACCTCGTCGACGCTCACCGGCCGCCAGGGTGCGTCCCGGTCGGCCCGACCGGCGCACCAGAAGTCGGCGTACAGGGTGCCGCCCTCGCGGGTCGCCATCGAGGCGAAGCGGGCCACCGACCGGCGACCGAAGCGCGGCACCGAGTCGAAGAGGTGGTTCGCCAGCAGTGTCCGCGGACCGGTGGCCCGCGCCACCCGGGCGCCTTCGGAGAAGACCGAGCGCCATTCCTGGAAGTTGAGGCTGCACGACTCAAGGGCCACCCCCTCGCGCGCGGCGATCCGGAGCGCACGCCGGGCCGGCGCGACCAGGTAGTCGTAGGCCACGACCGTGCTGCCCTGCCGGGCGAACCACAGGCTGTCGACGGCCTTGCCTGCACCGAGGTCGAAGACCTGCGCGGGAACACCCTCGCGTTCGACGACGTACTCGGCCAGGGGCGAGGGCGGGGCCGTGGCGACGCGCACCTCGGCGTGCCGGTGGGTCGACGCCCACGTGGCCCGTCGGGCACGGGTGGCCCGGAAGTACTGGTTGAAGGCACGGATCGTGCTGTCCGGCGTACCGAACTTGTACGCCGGGTCCGGCACCTTCCAACCCGGCCCGTACATCGCCTCGAGGAGCTTCTCCGGTACGGCGGGCGCGGGCAGCTCGCGGCCCTCGAGCGTGCAGGTGCCGAGGGGGAAGATCCAGTCCCGTTCGAAGGGGATCCGAACCTCCCCGACGAGGTTGAGGACGCCGCCGGCGAGATAGCCGCCGAAGACGTCGAGGCCCCTGACGAAGCCGTCGGGCTCGACCACCTTCACCTGGAAGGAGATCCCGCTGTAGCGCGAGGTGGCGTAGCCGAGTCCGACGAGGCGGCGCTGCAGGTCGAAGGACTCCGCGACCACGTCGGCGGGGTGCTCGTGGCGACTCACGTAGCCGAGGTCGGCGTCCGAGTCGTGGCCGATCAGATGACCCTCGCGGACCGCGCCGAGCAGGGTTCCGTACGCCGGGAAGGCCTCGATGCCGGCGGCCTTCAGCTCATCCAGTACGACGACCACCGAGTCGAGCAGCGCCTTGCTCTGCTCCTCCGTGCGGGTGTCGAAGGTCGGGACCAGCTTGAGGGATTTGTCCAGGCCGAGAGGCTGACCCGACTTGTTGACGATGCTCAGCCGCTCACCCGAATCGTCGAAGGAGTACTCCGCCGCATATCGCGCCTCCGTGGCGCCGTGCTCCCTGACGCTGATCTCCGTGGTGCCGGTGAGTCGCGCGGCCAGGGCATCGGGCCAGGCCGCGACAAGTTCGCCGTGGCCTGCGGCCGCGGTGTCCCGCTCACTCCAGAAGGACCACACTCGGCGGCCGTCGAAGCAGACGTCGAAGACCGTGTCCGGGCCCGTCCCGAGGTGGACGCCCTCACGATCCACGTTCCGGATCACCGGCACGACCGATGCCTCGGCGTGGTGACGATCGGGGGCTGGCACCCGGGGATGCTAGCAAAGCTCAGGCCGGGCAGACCTTCGTCAGACGCTGGTAGACGGCGGTGCCGGCCAGCCCCGGCACGTGGTGCACGGGCTCGCCCACCACCGCATAGAAGTCGCCGGCGTGGAGCACCAGCGTCCGTCCGTTCGAGCAGGCCCGGCGATCACCCGCGACCAGATGGCCGTCGAGCAGGCAGCCGGCGTACCCCTGGGGCAGTGGGCGGCCGGCGACCCACACTTCGGCGCAGGTTGCCGCACTGGTGACCGGAGCGGTGTCGCGCGCACGCGGTCGTACCTCGCGTGAGGCGGAGGAGCCGCCGCAGGCGGTGACGCCTCCGAGAAGGGCGAGAACCAGCACAGCGAGAACCGCGCGCACCAGCATGCGTCGGAGTCTAGGGCGTGGCCGACGGTTCAGCAGGCTCTGCCCCGATAGGCTGGGCTCTCGTGAACGTCGCCCCCAGTCGAGTATTCGTGGCACGCCTCGTCGGCCTGCCCGTCTTCGACCCCCAGGGCGATCCGGTGGGCAAGGTCCGCGACCTCGTCGTGGTCCTGCGCGCCGACATCCGGCAGCCTCGTGTCGTCGGCCTCGTCGTCGAGGTCTTCGGGCGCCGGCGGATCTTCGCCCCGATGACCCGCGTGACCAACATCGACGCCGGCCAGGTGATCACGACCGGCCTGCTCAACATGCGCCGCTTCGAACAGCGCTCGACCGAGACCCTGGTGATCGGCCAGCTCCTCGACCGGATCGTCAAGGTGCGCTCCACCGGCGTCGAGGGCGTGGTCTTCGACGTCGCGATGGAGCAGGCCCGGACTCGCGACTGGGTGCTCTCCCGCGTCGCGATCGCCGAGGGCAGCAAGACGAAGGGCTTCCGGCGCCGGCCGCAGACCCAGGTCGTCGAATGGGACGACGTCGAGGGCCTGCAGCGCACCGGCGAGCACGGCGGCGCCACCCACCTGATCGCCTCCCTGGCCGACCTGCGTCCCGCGGACGCGGCCAATGTCATCCACGACCTTCCCGCCTCGCGCCGGGTCGAGGTCATCCAGGCGCTCGATGACGAGCGGCTGGCCGAGGTGCTCGAGGAACTCCCCGAGGAGGACCAGGTCGAGATCCTGGGCCACCTCGACGTCGAGCGCGCGGCCGACGTACTCGAGGAGATGTCGCCGGACGACGCCGCCGACCTGATCGCCGATCTTCCCGAGGAGACCGCCCAGCAGCTGCTCGGCCTGATGGAGCCCGAAGAGGCCGAGGACGTAAGACGCCTCATGGTCTACGGCGAGGAGACCGCGGGCGGCATGATGACGCCCGAGCCGGTGATCGTCTCACCCGACGCCACCGTCGCCGAGGCCCTCGCCCGGGTGCGCAATGAAGAGCTCACGCCGTCGATGGCGGCCCTCGTCCACGTCTGCCGACCGCCGCTGGAGACGCCGACGGGCAAGCTCCTCGGGGTCGCGCACATTCAGCGACTCCTGCGCGAGCCGCCCTCGACGCTCGTCGCCGGCGTACTCGACACGAGCATCACCTACCTGCGACCGGACGCGACCCTCGAGGACGTGGCGACCTTCCTGGCGACCTACAACCTGGTCGCGGCGCCGGTGGTCGACGAGCAGGGCCGGCTGCTCGGCTCGGTGGCCGTCGACGACCTCCTCGACCACATGCTCCCCGACGGCTGGCGTGATCGCAGCGTGGCACGGAGGCATCGCTGATGGCCGAACGTGACAACGCGCGAGCCCCCCGGCTGGACACGCCGCGCGAGATCCGGCGCCAGCTGATCCGGTCTCCCTTCCGCTACGACTCGGACAGCTTCGGCGTCTTCGCCGAACGCTTCGCCCGCTTCATGGGTACGGCGAAGTTCCTGATCTACATGACGGCCTTCGTGATCATCTGGGTGATCTGCAATGTCGTCGGCTTCATCCACCACTGGGACAAGTACCCCTTCATCCTGCTGAACCTCTTCTTCTCCACCCAAGCGTCTTATGCGGCACCGCTGATCCTGCTCGCGCAGAACCGCCAGGAGGACCGTGACCGCGTGGTCGCGGAGCAGGACCGTCAGGCTGATGCGGCGTCCCACGCGGACATGGAATTCCTGGCCCGTGAGGTGGCCGCACTGCGCATGGCTCTGGGTGAGGTGGCCACGCGCGACTTCGTCCGTTCGGAGCTGCGTTCGTTGCTCGCGGAGCTGGAGCCGGAGGAGCCCGAGGATGCGCCCGACGAGAACGCCGCGGAGGATGCTCCCCCACATGAGCCGGATCACGTGAGCACCCCGTCGGACGCTGGTTGAGCCCGCGTACCCTTGCCCCATGGCCTCCCCTGACCTCGATCAGATTCGCGCTGCCCTCGCGACCGTCAACGACCCGGAGATCAAGCGTCCGATCACCGAGCTCAACATGGTCGACCACGTCTCG
>JASLCW010000358.1 GCA_030151765.1 Marmoricola sp. | reverse complement strand
GCCTGCCGGCCGAGGCGAAGGGCAATCCGGAGGGCTATCTCTTCCCGGCGACGTACGCCGTGATCCCGGGGGAGACCGCCACCCAGCTGCTCTCCCAGATGGTCGCCAAGACCAAGGAGGTCGACCAGCAGATCGGCCTCACCGCCGGCGCGCAGCAGCTCGGACTGACGCCGGA
Source organism: Marmoricola sp. (assembly GCA_030151765.1). Classification (GTDB taxonomy): domain Bacteria; phylum Actinomycetota; class Actinomycetes; order Propionibacteriales; family Nocardioidaceae; genus Marmoricola. The sequence goes on along the minus strand of JASLCW010000358.1, from coordinate 9,620 downwards.
GCAGGTGATCACGGTCGCGAGCATCCTGGAATACGAGGCGAAGCGCGATCAGGACTACGCCAAGGTGGCGCGGGCGATCTACAACCGTCTCGACAAGGGCATGCGACTGCAGTCCGACGCGACCGTCTCCTATGCGAGCGGCGTCTCGGGCCAGATCTGGACCTCGGCGGCCGAGCGCGCCAATGCCTCGCCGTACAACACCTATCAGCACGACGGCCTGCCGCCCGGTCCGATCGGATCGCCGGGCGAGACCACGCTGAAGGCGGCGCTCAACCCGGCCTCCGGGCCGTGGCTCTACTGGGTGGTGGTCAACCTGCGCACCGGCGAGACCGTCTTCTCGACGACCTATGCCGAGCACCAGAAGGCGGTCGACCAGTTCCGGGAGTACTGCAAGACCTCCTCGGCCTGCTGATGCCGACGCGCTGTGCCGTTCTCGGCAGTCCGATCGCACACTCGCTGTCGCCGGTCCTCCATCGGGCGGCGTACGCCGAACTCGGCCTTGACTGGAGCTACGAGGCGATCGAGGTGACCGAGGCCGGTCTGGCCGGCTTCGTCGAGAGCCGCGACGAGTCCTGGCGCGGGCTCTCCCTGACCATGCCCCTGAAGCGGACGGTGTGGCCGCTGCTGGACGAGGTCGACGACGACGCGCGGCGCTCGCGCGCGGCCAACACGGTCGTCTTCGAGGGGAGTCGGCGCCTCGGCGCGAACACCGACATCCCGGGCGCGGTGGCGGCGCTGCGCGAACGCGGCGTCGACTCGTTGTCGTCGGTGGTCGTGCTCGGCGGAGGGGCGACGGCTGCCTCGATGCTGATCTCCTCGGCTGATCTCGGCTGCCGGCAGGCACTGCTCGCGGTGCGGGAGCCCGCGCGGGCCGCCGAGACCGTCGAGGTGGTGACCACGGCCGTGCCCGATCTGCAACTCGCGGTGACGACGCTCGACGAGGTCGCCCCGGTCGCCGACCTGGTGGTCTCGACGATCCCGGCGCAGGCTCAGACGCGCGCCCTGCTGGACCGTCTGGACGCACCGGCGGTCTTCGAGGTCCGCTACGACCCGTGGCCGACGCCGATCGTGGAGTCCTCCGCCGGTGTGGTCGTCGGCGGACTCGATCTCCTGGTGCACCAGGCGGCGCTGCAGGTCGAGCTGATGACCGGCTCCACGGCCCCACTGGCCGCGATGCGCGCGGCCGGTGAAGCGGCGCTGGCGGGGAGGCACTGATGGACGCCGGATTCGCCGCCGCCGTCCTACTGGCGCTCGTGGGCCTGGTCGGCGGTCTCACGGGTCCGGCGCTGATCGCGCGGATCCCGGAACCCGAGCCGGCGCCGCCGACCTCGGAGGATGCCGAGCCGCCGGCTCCCAAGGAGCTCTATCGCGACATCGCGGCGCTGCCCGGGCTCCGCTGGTGGCTCGTCGGCGCCGGTGGCGTCGCCGGTGGCCTGATCGGCGCCCGGATCGGCTGGCACGGAGCCCTGCTCCCGTGGGCACTGCTGGTCCCGCTCGGGGTGATCCTCGCGGCAGTGGATGCCCGGACCCGACTGCTCCCGACCTGGCTGGTCGCGCCGGCGTACGGCGCCATGGTGGTGCTGATCCTCCTCGCGGCGCTGGCCGATCACAGCACCGATCACCTGCTGGGGGCCCTCTTCGGCTGGCTCGGACTCGGTGGCTTCTATTTCCTGCTCTGGCTGGTCTATCCCCGCGGCATGGGCTACGGCGACGTACGCCTGGCCGGTCTGCTCGGTCTCGCGCTCGGCTATCTGGGCTGGGAGCAGGTGGTCGTGGGCGGCTACGCGGGGGTGCTCATCGGCGGCTTCGGGGGAGTCCTGCTCAAGCTGGTCAGGCTGCTGCGGCAGCGCACGGTGCCCTTCGGGCCATTCCTGGTCGCAGGCGCTTTCGTCGGCGCTCTGGTCGGCGCGGACATGATGTCAGGTCTCGGCTACTGACAACCGGGCGCGGGTGCCTCGTCGCCTTCGTGAAAGACTGTCGCCCATGCTTCGTTGGCTCACCGCCGGGGAGTCCCACGGACCCTCGCTCGTCGCCATCCTCGAGGGGCTTCCGGCCCACGTCGAGGTGACCTCCGCCGATGTCGTCGACGCGCTCGCGCGCCGGCGCCTCGGCTACGGCCGTGGTGCCCGGATGAAGTTCGAGCAGGACGAGGTGACCTTCCTCGGCGGCGTCCGCCACGGCGAGAGCCAGGGCGGCCCGGTCGCCATCCAGGTCGGCAACACCGAGTGGCCCAAGTGGGAGACGGTCATGTCGGCCGATCCCGTGGACCCCGCGGTGTTGGAGGGCATGGCGCGCAACGAGGCGCTGACTCGCCCCCGTCCCGGTCACGCCGACCTCGTCGGCATGCAGAAGTACGACTTCGCCGAGGCCCGCCCCATCCTGGAGCGCGCCTCCGCCCGTGAGACCGCGGCCCGCGTCGCGCTCGGTCGTGTCGCCTCGAACTTCCTCGAGCAGGCCACCGGTGCCCGGGTCTTCTCGCACGTGGTCGAGATCGGCGGCGTGAAGGTTCCCGGCGGGGTCGTACCGGCCTACGACGACCTGGCGGCGATCGATGCCGACCCGGCACGGTGCTTCGATGCCGACACGGCCAAGCTGATGGTCGAGCGGATCGACGAGGCCCACAAGGACGGCGACACCCTCGGTGGCGTCGTCGAGGTCGTCGTCGACGGCCTCCCGCCCGGTCTGGGTTCGCACGTGCACTGGGACCGTCGTCTCGACGCGCGGCTGGCCGGCGCGCTCATGGGCATCCAGGCGATCAAGGGCGTCGAGGTCGGTGACGGCTTCTCGCTGGCGTCGACGCCGGGCTCGCTGGCGCACGACGAGATCGTCGCCACCGACCAGGGGATCCGTCGTACGTCGGGACGTGCCGGAGGCACCGAGGGCGGCATGACCACCGGCGAGACCTTGCGGGTCCGGGCGGCGATGAAGCCCATCGCCACCGTCCCGCGCGCGCTCCGCACGATCGACGTGGCCACCGGCGAGGCCGCCGTCGCACACCACCAGCGCTCGGACGTCTGCGCGGTCCCGGCCGCCGGAATCGTCGCCGAGGCGATGGTGGCGCTGGTGCTCGCCGACGCGGTGCTCGAGAAGTTCGGTGGCGACTCGGTGAAGGAGACCCGCCGTAATGTCGAGAGCTACCTCGACACGCTGAGGTTCCGGTGAACCGCAGGCCTCCGGTTTCCCATGTGATCCACGGAAACCCGTGCACCACACGTGATGCTTCATGTGTGATGCACCAATTCGGGTGGTGAACATGGGAAACCTGAACACGGTCAGGCCGCGCGTCGTGCTGGTCGGCTCCATGGGGGCAGGCAAGACGACCGTAGGCGAACTGCTCGCCGATCGCTGGGCCCTGGCCTTCCGCGACACCGACCACGACGTGGAGAAGACCGCGGGCAAGGCGGTCTCGGACATCTTCGTCGAGGACGGGGAGGCGGTCTTCCGGGCACTCGAACGGGACGCGGTCGCGGCCGCGCTCGCCGCGCATGACGGCGTCCTGGCCCTCGGCGGTGGCGCCGTGCTCGACGAATCGACGCGGGCGCTCCTCGCCGAACACACGGTCGTCTTCCTCGAGGTCGGTCTCTCCGACGCGGCCTCCCGGGTCGGACTCGGCGTCTCCCGGCCGCTGCTCCTCGGCAATGTCCGGTCGCGCGTGAAGCAGTTGCTGGACGAACGCACGCCGATCTACGAGAGTGTCGCGACAGTACGCATCCCGACCGACGGGCAGACGCCCGAGCAGGTGGCGGATGCCGTGGTCGCGGCACTGGAGGCTGTTGATGACTGAGACACGCATGCGCGTCGGCGGGGCAGCGCCGTACGACGTCGTGGTGGGTCGTGACGTGCTCGGCTCGCTGGCTCCGATGCTCGCCGGTACCCAGCGGGTGGCGCTGATCCACTCCGGCACGCTGGCTCCGGTTGCCGAACGCGTGGCCGCCGAACTCGCCGACTTCGAGATCACCCCGGTCGTCGTACCCGAGGGTGAGACGGCCAAGACCGCTGCCGTGGCGGCCTCCTGCTGGGATGCCCTCGGCGCTGCCGGCTTCACCCGTTCCGACGCGGTCGTCGCGGTGGGCGGGGGAGCGACCACCGACCTGGGCGGCTTCGTCGCGGCCACGTGGCTGCGTGGGGTGCCGGTCGTGCACGTGTCCACGTCGGTGCTCGGGATGGTCGATGCCGCGGTCGGTGGCAAGACCGGCATCGACACCCCCGCGGGCAAGAACCTGGTCGGCAGCTTCCACGAGCCCGCCGGAGTGATCTGCGACCTCTCCCTGCTGGACAGCCTGCCGCGCGCGGAGTTGATCTCCGGACTCGGCGAGGTGATCAAGTGCGGCTTCATCGCCGATCCGTCGATTCTCGACCTGGTCGAGAAGGACCCGGCCGCGGCGCTCGACCCGACCTCGCCGATCCTGCGCGAACTCGTCGAGCGCGCCATCGCGGTGAAGATCGCCGTCGTCGTCGACGACCTCAAGGAGCGCGGCGGCAGCGACGGCCATCCGGGCCGGGAGACGCTCAACTACGGGCACACGCTGGCCCATGCGCTGGAGAAGGCGACGAGCTACACGATGCGGCACGGCGAGGCGGTGGCAGTGGGCATGTGCTTCGTGGCCGAGCTCGCCCGCCGGTCCGGGCTGATCGACGACGCCCTGGCGGCCCGCCACACGGCGACGCTGGCGCTGGTCGGCCTGCCGACGTCCGCCCTCGACCAGGACTTCGACGCACTGCTGGCCACCATGCGCCTGGACAAGAAGACCCGCGGCAACACGCTGCGCTTCGTCGTACTGGACGGGTTGGCGCAGCCGCGGATCCTGAGTGGCCCGTCGGAGGACGACCTTCGGGCGTCGTACGAGGTGATCGCGCGATGAAGGTTCTCGTGCTCAACGGCCCCAACCTGGGTCGCCTGGGTCGCCGCCAGCCGGAGATCTACGGTACGACGACCCACGCCGAGCTGGCCGCGCTCTGCGTCGAGTGGGGCCGGGCGCTCGACCTCGACGTCGAGGTGCGCCAGACCAATCACGAGGGTGAACTCCTCGACTGGCTCAACCAGGCCGCCGACGAGGCGACTCCGGTGGTGCTGAACGCGGCCGCCTGGACGCACTACTCGCTCGCCCTGTACGACGCCTGCGCGCAACTCACCGCACCTTTGGTCGAGGTGCACATCTCCGATCCCAAACAGCGGCCGGAGGAGTTCCGGCACACGTCGTACGTCGAGGAGCATGCCGTCGCCACGGTCTCCGGCCAGGGGATCGACGGTTATCGCCAGGCCCTGGAGCTCCTAACCCGCTGACACCCCACTCAAATGCATTCTCAACCCGCTGAGACCCCAAGAGAATGCATCCTCAGGGCACTGAGACCCCACGCAAGTGCAGCAAAGCCCTGATGCATTTCGCTGGGGTCTCGACCTCTTCCTGGTGCATTTGCCTGGGGTCTCGGCGGGTTTTTGGTGCATTTGAGTGGGGTCTCAGCGTGCTGTTGCGGAGCTGAGCTCGGCCAGGGCGTCGGCGGTGTAGGTGGCCAGGCGCTGCAGGTGGGGGATGGAGTCGCGGCAGCCCACCAGGCCCAGCGTGACGGTGTCGGTGTAGCCGATCAGCGTGACATTGAGGCCGTACCCGTCCACCAGGAAGGAGATCGGCACCATGCGCTCCAGGCGGGCGCCCAGCAGGTAGAGCGGCTCCTTCGACAGGATCACGTTGGAGACGGTCAGGTTGAAGACCGGCGGCATCTTCGCGAGCAGTCCCGACTTCTGGGCCAGGGCCAGCGGCACCAGGCCGATCAGGGAGAAGTACTCCGCACCGCCGGGGCTCAGTGAGTCGATGTCCTGCTTGGCCCGCTTGGTCGCCGCGTGTACGACGGCGACGCGCTCGATCGGATCCTCGGTCGTCGTGCCGAGGGGAGCGACGAAGCCGGCCGCGGCATTGCGGGTGTCCTCGTCGCGATCGAATCCGACCGGGACCGAGGCGTTGAGACTGGCCTCGGGCAGTGCGTCCTGCTCGATCAGATAGCGCCGGAAGGCGCCACCGAGGGCGGCCAGGATGACGTCGTTCACCGTCGCGTCGGTCGCCTTGGCGATGTCGCGCAGCGCCTGCAACTGGAGGGTCTGCGTGGCGACGCGGCGCTCCGCGGTCACCCGCTGGTTGAAGATCGAGCGCGGGGTGCGCAGCGCGGCGATCACCGTGCTGTTCGCGCCGAGCGCCATGTCGACGACCTTGCCGAGCACCTCGATGGTGGCGACGGTGCCGGTCGCGGCCCGGCGCGGGATGATCGTCAGGCGCTCCCAGAGGGAGGGGGAGCGGCCGGCATCCGCGCCCCCGACGGGCGGGAGGGCGTCGGGATCGGTGCTGAGCCAGGCCTTGATCGTCTCCACCGCACCCAGACCGTCGGTGGCGCTGTGGTGGGCCTTGAAATAGAAGGCGAAACGATCGCCCTCCAGCCCCTCGATGATGTGCGCCTCCCAGAGCGGCCTGGTCATGTCGAGCGGCCGCGAGTGGAGGCGCTCGACGAGACGGCCGAGATCGGCCTCGGTTCCCGGCGAGGGCAGGGCGTCGAGCCGAACGTGGTAGTCCGGGTCCGGCCGCACCTGCTTCCACCGCACCGCGTCCGCCATCGCCACGCCGGCGAGCACGCTGTCGTAGGGGAAGGGCAGCCAGGAGAGCTCCGCGAAGCCGGCGTGCAGTCGACGTACGAAGTCGGCGGGGGCGTCGTCAGGCAGCGAGAAGATCGCGAGGGCCCCGATGTGCATGGGAGTACGCGGCGACTCCATCCGCACGAACATCTGATCCAGCGGGCTCAACAAGCGCGTCCGGGCCTCCGTCATAGCTGCACCCTAGGGAACCGGATCGCGATCGGGAACGTCCCAAGGCTGAATTTCACGCCGTGATTCGAGGAGAAGGAGACGACGATGGCCGCAGGGGATCGACCACGCAACGGGAACGGACTGACAGCCGCATTGCTCGGCATCGGGGTGATCGGCCTGGTCGCCGTCGTACTCGCAAGCCTGGCGCTGGGTTCGAAGGACGGCGGTACGACGACGCCTCCGGCGGCGACGAGCCGTCCCAGCATCACCATCACGGGCACTGGTTCGTCCACGGGGGTGCCGAACCAGCTGGGCTTCAACCTGCGGGTGAGCCTGACGCGTCCGGATGTCGCCACGGCGATGGATGACGCCAGTCGGAACATGAAGAAGGTCTTCACCGCACTGGCGGCGCAGGGTGTCGAGAAGAAGGACATCCAGACGACCGGCCTGTCGGTCGAGCCGTCGTACGACTACAGCGGCAATCGGGAGCGGCTGGTCGGCTACACCGTCACGCAGAAGGCGCGCGTCCAGGTGAACGACCTGCGCGCCGCCGGCAAGACCCTCTCGGCCGCTGCCGCGGCGGGCGGCAACGACGTTCGTATCGACGGCGTCGGGCTCAGCATCTCGAACCGTGGTGCCCTGATGGCGCAGGCCCGCAAGGCCGCGGTCGCCGACGCCAAGGCCAAGGCAGCGGCGTACGCCGAGGGCGGTGGCCAGCGTCTGGGCAAGGTGCTCTCGCTCAAGGAGGTCAGCGCCGTTACGCCGCAGCCGGTCGACTATCTCGACCAGGGCTTCGCGATGAGGGACCTCGCGGCCACGGCCAAGGTGCCGATCAGCGCCGGCGAGAAGGACCTGAAGGTGCAGATCCAGGTCGTGTGGGAGCTGGACTGAGCGGTCACGGTCTCCAGAGGTAGATCTCCGAGGGCCGTGCCAGGCCGGTGTCGACGAGGTTGTAGTCGTCGCTGGCGAAGGCGACCGTGCCGCCGTCGCTTGTCTGGCTGATCCCCATGCCATTCCAGTAGATCGACTCGCTCTCCTCGTCCACGGCCCAGCCCCAGGTCAGCGGCGGCAGGGTGTAGGGCGTGCGTGTCGTCCCGTCCGTGAGCCGGATCTGCCGAATGGTGTGCAGTTGCTGGGCGTCGCGGTAGTTGTCGGCGTCGGCAACGCCGTCACCGCCGGTCCCCGCGGTGAGGGCGACGTGACCGCCGTCGGCCGACACGTTGATCAGCCACTGCTCGGGGTAGCTCGTCTGGACCCCCGTGTGGGTGCGGCAGACCACGGCGAGGTTCTCCTGGGAGTAGTCGGCCTCGCCGAAGTGGTACAGCAGCACTCCGAAGACCGAACCGTCGTCGGAGGTCGACCCGCGCAGTTCGTGCTTGCTCGTGGGGTAGTTCAGCATCCACTTGCTGCTGGTGCGGCAGGGTTTGCCGACGGGTTTCCCAGTGACCCTGTTGAGGAGTTGGAGCACGGTCTGCTTCTTCGCCTTGTCGAGCGTCTGGCGTACGACGTAGGGCGACTCCCAGGCGGGGACGTAATCCAGCGGCTCCGGGGTGGTGGTGCCTTCTTGCAGATCGGTCTGGAAGACGCTGTGAGCCGATGACGCATTGCCGTAGACGTAGACCACATAGCGACCATCCGGGGACACGCTCTTGACCTGGTTCCACCCGCCATTGCTGGGCAGACCGGAGCCGTCAGACAGGAGCCTGAGCGTGGGTTCGGGTGTGCCGGCCTGCCACGCGTAGACCTGGGTGGCCTCCTCGTTGTCGACGTGTACGCCGCCGGGAACGAGATTCGTGGCCGTAGACGTGAAGGCGACGGTCTTGCCGTTGGCCGAGACGACGGGATCGTCGCTCATCCCGTCGGCAGGTCCGCCACCGGCTGCCTCGGTGACCAGGGTGAGGCCCGGCTTGGCGACCTCCTTCGGCTCGACGCGGATCCGCAGGTTGGTGACGGCGTACGCCGTGCGGCTCAGCGCGGGCGCCCGTTCGACGAGTCGCACGATGGAGTCGCCGGCCGTGGTCGGCGTACCGACGAGCAGGCCGCCGTTGGCCGGCTTCGTCTGCGCCTTGTAGGTCAGCCCGGCGGGAAGCCCCGAGATGGTCCAGTCGTTGCCGTAGGTGCTTGCGACCGGGCCCAGGTCGATCCTGGCCGAGCGTCCCACCATCACGTAGCGCGGATTGTCATCGGTGTGGAACTGCATCGCCTGGCCGCTGGCCCAGGAGAAGACGATGTCGTCCTTCCAGAAGCCCTTCGGCGACTGATAGGTCTGCGTGCGTCCGAGGGTCGCGCGGGCGGCCTTGGCCGAGATCCGGCCACGTCCCGAGCAGAGCCGGTCGGAGGCGAGACATTCCTCGATCGTCACCGGCTTGCGTGCGATGGCCCCGGGAAGTGCTGACGAAGGCTTGGCCGAATAGGCGAGTCCGTGTCCCTTGGAGGACGCGGTGAAACTCACCCAGTGCTCGAAGCTGACGCCCTTGGCGTGGTGTGCCAGCGGATCGCGTTCCAGGGCGACGACGACCACCCGGTCGAGGATGTCGGGCCGCTTGGTGAGTGAGCGGAGGGTCGCCCGAGCCACCACGGCGCCCTGGGCGAAGCCGGCGATCGTGATCGGCTCGGTCTTGCAGACCTTCGCCCGCCCGACCAGCGCGGCCCGGGCCGGCGCGACGCCCTTCTGCCAGCCCCTGAAGTACGACGCCTTCAGCTTCTTCTTCGGGATCTGGCGCAGCATCGGCGCGGTCAGCCTCCGATGGGGATAGACCACGATCTTGAGCGTCGGCTTGGGGCTGGCCCCGTTCGTCGCGCGGCCGTAGGCGAATTTCACGCCCTTGGT
>JASLCW010000356.1 GCA_030151765.1 Marmoricola sp. | reverse complement strand
ACCTGCCGGCCGCGCTCTACAAGGCGCTCGGCGGCTTCGCCACCAATGGCGTGAACATGACCAAGCTGGAGAGCTACATGGTCGGCGGGCAGTTCACCGCGACCCAGTTCCTGGCCGAGGTGGACGGGCACCCCGAGCACCCCGGCGTGAAGAGGGCGCTCGAGGAGCTCGCCTTCTTCACGACCGAGGTGAAGGTGCTCGGCGTCTACCCGGCCGACCCCGCGCGCGACGCCTGAGCGGTCGCCCTACGCGGCCGCGGAGGGCGACATCACATTGAACATCGCGCCCTGCGGGTCCTGGATGAAGCCGAGCCGACCGACGCCGGGGACGTCGAAGGCGGGGGCGATCGCCTTGCCGCCGGCGGCCTCGGCAGCCGCGATGGTGGCGTCGACGTCGGCGACCTGGAAGTAGAGATTCCAGTGCGGCGGGATGCCCTCCATCATCGGGCCCATCGCGCCACCGACGTCATTGCCCGAGGCATTCTTGACCACGAAATAGCTGCTGCCACCCATGTCCTGCTCGGCCGCGGCCATGCCGAGGGCCTGCTCGTAGAAGGCGAGCGCCTTCGGCACGTCGGGTGAGACCAGCTCGTTCCACACCAAGGTGCCCGGCTCATTGGCGCGCTCGGAGCCGATCGACTCCCCCGCCTGCCACAGGTTGACGCGGGCACCGGTCGGGTCCTTGATCGCGGCCATCCGGCCGAAGGTCATCACGTCGAAGGGCTCCGCCTCGACCTCGCCACCGGCTCCCTTGACCGCGGCGGCCGCGGCGTCGATGTCGTCGACCGTGAGGTAGACACCCCAGAAGGCCGGATGGCCCTCGAGACCGGGCATCTGACCGCTGATTCCGGCGACCGTGTCGCCCTCGATCTTGCTCTGGACGTAGACGCTGCCGTCGGGCATGTCGGCGGAGTCGAAGCTCCACCCCAACAGCGGGCCGTAGAAGGCCTGGGCGGCCTTCTGGTCGGGGGTCACCAGTTCGATGTAGCTCGGGGTGCCCTGGTCGTAGGAAGTGAATTTGGCCATGACTGCAGCCAACACCCGGCCACCGACAATTCCAACGAAACGGCCGGTGAAATTCGCTCGCTAGCCTGAGGTCGTGGATCTCGCCGTCATCGCCATCACCTTCGCCGCGATCTTCGTGGTCGAGCTCCCGGACAAGACCTTCATCGCCGCGCTCGTGCTCGCCACCCGTTACCAGGCGTGGGCGGTGTGGACCGGCGTCGGCGCCGCCTTCCTCGTCCAGACCCTGATCGCGGTCACGGTCGGACAACTGGTGACCTTCCTGCCGCACAAAGCGGTGCTGGTCGTGGCGTCGCTGATCTTCCTCGTCGGCGCTTTCATGCTGATCAGGGAGGCACCCGGATCGGATGCCTCCGAGCACGAGACCGAGGAGGAGTACGCCGCCAAGGCCACCCAGGAGCGCACCGGCCTCCGGGCGGTGGTCGCCTGCTTCCTGGTGCTCTTCGCCGCCGAGTGGGGCGACCTCTCCCAACTGCTCACGATCAGCCTCGTCGGTCGCTATCACCACCCGGTCTCGGTCTTCGTCGGCGCCTGGGGCGCGCTGCTCGCCGTCTCCGGTCTGGCCGTGCTCGCCGGACGGATCCTGCTGCGTCACGTGAAGCTCAGCGTCATCCACTACGTCGGCGCCGCCATCTGCCTGATCCTCGCCGGGATCACGATTGTGGAGAGCCTCAGCTGATTTCGCGGCCCGTCTTCACCCGGCGGAGCGACCCGCACTTAGTCTTTCCGCAGACGGCCGTGCCGGCCGCGTGACCAGGAAAGTCCCATGCCACCAGCCAAGAAGATCGTCCGAGCCAGTGCGCTCGCCCTCAGCCTCAGCCTGAGTGTCACCGCCTGCTCGCTGACCGACGCCTCCGGACACGCCCGCCCCCATGCCCCACGGGGCTCCGCACCCGCCACGCCCTGGCCCAGCGCGGGCGCGCCCGCGCCCGTGAGCAGCCACCTGTACGGCGCCGCCACGCCGACGCCCGGCGTGACACTGCCCGACCGGCCCAATGTCGTGATGATCACCGCCGACGACATGTCGGTGACCGACATGCCCTACATGCCGAATGTCCGCCGCCTCCTGCAGCGCGAAGGCACCACGATGGGCAATGCCATCGCACCCACCTCGATCTGCGTCCCCGCGCGGGCCTCGCTGCTCTCGGGCCAGTACGCCACCAATCACGGCGCGTACACGATCCAGGGCAAGCACGGCGGCTTCCAGTCCTTCGGGGACCGGGGGACGCTGCCGGTCTGGCTGCGCAAGGCCGGTTATCGCACCTACTTCGCCGGCAAGTACCTCAACGGCTACGGCGATCCCGGCACCGACCAGCGCTACATCCCACCGGGCTGGGACGACTGGCGCGGCACGGTCGGGCCCTCGACGTACAACTTCTCCGGGCCGACCTTCAACCTCAACGGCCGCCTCCAGCCCACGCACGCCTACAGCACCGACACCATCCGGCAGCAGGCGCTCGCCCAACTCCAGGAGCAGAGCGGCCACCGGCAGCCCTTCTTCCAGTGGATCAACTACGTCGCGCCGCACATCGGCGCGGCCGGTCCCGACGACGACACGCTGCACCAGTTCCGCGACCCGGCCAATCAGCTGACCACGACCTCACCGGCCCCCTCCGACCGCGGCCGCTTCGCGGGCATCAAGCTGCCGCCGCTGCCCGACATGTTCAAGGTCCCGTACGGCGTACCGAAGCACTCGCCGACGCTCCGCCGGACCTGGAACAAGGGCGGCCGTGAGGCGCTCCGGATCTCCTTCCAGCGCCGCATCGAGGCACTGCAGGACGTGGACCGGTCCGTGGCGGCCACGATCCGGAGGCTGCGCGCGATGAAGCAGCTGAAGAAGACCGTGATCATCTTCGCCTCGGACAACGGCTACGTCGTCGGCGAGCACAACATCTTCGGCAAGCTCTGGGAGTACAACAACATCGACCGGATCCCGATGGTGATCCGCGGGCCCGGCGTACCGCGGGGCAAGAAGCTCAAGACCATCGTGACCAATCCCGATGTCGCCACAACCATCGCGGCGCTCGCCCGGGCCCATCCGACACGGCCGCAGGACGGGGTCGACTTCTTCCCGTG
>JASLCW010000349.1 GCA_030151765.1 Marmoricola sp. | reverse complement strand
GGTGCCCTGGTTGTCGGTGATCAGCAGGTCGGCGCCGTCGCCACCGGTGTCGTCGGCGGTGCGGATCAGCCACATCGACTCGCCGACCGCGCGGTCCCATCCGTCGCCGAGGCGGGGGAAGGTCAGGGTGCGGCCGTCGGGGGCGGTGAAGTACGCCGCCTCGTCGTCGAAGACGAGCCCGGCCTCGGCCCAGGAGGTCCAGCCCTGTCCGAAGGCTCCGGTGGCACGGTTCACGGAGTTGTAGGAGCGGCTCCACCAGAGCTGGGCGGCCGGGTCGAGGAACTGGAGGTCCTGCTCGGTCTCGATGAAGTTGCCGGTCGAGGTGTTGACCGGGTCGTTCGCATAGCCCGTCGTGGGCGGATGCCCGAGCGCGGACGGCATGTCGATGGTGATGTCCTTGCGGGCCTCGTCCACGTTCGCGGCACGCAGCGCGGCGTCGATCGCGGAGTTGGCGAGCGTCGAGACGGCGCCGTCGCCGCCGGCCTTCGCGAAGGCATCGGCCACGGTGCGGGCCCAGCGGACGTCGTTGTCGTTCTCGGCCATCCACTTCGTGAAGCCGGTGAAGACGCCGTCGGCGGACAGGGTGCCCCACTTGCAGGTGGAGGTGAAGGTCGAGTACGCCGCCTTCGCGGTGGACTCCTTGGTCTGCAGCGTGGTGTTGGCGCCGGCCGAGCCGTTCGCGAAGGTGCGCAGGTCGTCGGGGCGGGCCGACGACGTGGTGCCCTGGGCTGCCGAGCCCGGCGCCGGCGTCTTGCGCGGCGAGGCCTTGGGCTGCGGGGGCGCATAGTGCAGGGTCGGCGAGGCCTCGGGGATCGGGCAGTCGTCGCCGCCCCAGAAGCTGTCCCAGGCCTTCTCGAAGCCGTTGCGGTTGTCGTGGTGGTGCTTCCACTCGCGGGCCTTGACCCGGCGCTGCTGCTCGGCCTTGGCGTCCTCGGCGAGCTTGCGCGCGCCGGTCGCGGTGGAGCGGAGTGCGGTGATCAGCTCCTGTGCGTCACCGGCCGCCGTGTTCGCGTTGTCCTGGAAGAGCGTGGAGAAGTAGCCCTTGAAGTCGGTCATCGCCGTGGTGACCCAGGAACTGCGCGAGGCGATCTGCGACTCGACGATCGTGGCGGCGCCGTCGCAGGCCGTGGCCAGGGACTCGGCCGCCTCGAAGTTGAAGGGGACGTCTTCAGAGATGCCCTGGAGCGCGTCGGTCACTGCACAACCTTTCCCGAGAGACGTACACGTTTGGGCGCGAGAGAACTGCGAGTCCATCCCGCGGCGCCCAGCCGCGGGATGGCCTCGTCACGTGTGGAGAACCGCAGTCGACCGCTCGGGTCAGGAACCGCCACCGGCGGTCATGATGTTCTGCGAGATCGAGCTCAACTGCTTGTGCAGCTCGTCGAGCTGCGTCTTGGCGCTGTCCAGCGCCTTGCGGGTCTCCGGCCAGGTGCTGTTGCGGAACTTCTCCGCCAGCGGACCGTCCCACACGTTGGAGTCGGACAGGGTCTTGCCCTGCGAGTCCATCTGGGTGATCTGGTCCAGGAAACCGCCGTTGATGATCGCCTGCAGCTGCTGGATTGCCGACTTGGCCTCAGGAGTGGAAAGGACACGAGACACGAAAGGAAACCCCCTCATTGGGAGCGCCGGAGACGCCCGAAATTAACAATCGCCAAGACGCAGGCTACCCACGCGGGAGCCGCGTTAATCCACCGGCTGTTGAGTCACTCGTCACGCAGGGCGAACTGGGCGAGTGCGGCATTTCCGCTGACGCACAGATAGCCGCGACCGGTGGTGATGGCGGTCGACGTACGACGCGGAACGGTGACGCCCAGGAGGTCGCCGTCGTAGTCGACATTGGGCTGGATGAGGATGCCGCATCGCGACTTCCGGATCGCTCCGGTCCAGTGGCCGTAGAGGCTGCGCAGGTCGTCGGCGCGACCGATCGCGACGACGTGGAGGTTGGGCAGCTTGGCACCGAGGAGCCCGGCGATGGCCTGGTCGTTGTCGGCGAACTGTTCGGCGTCGTCGATCAGCAGGACGACCCGGCCGCGGTGCATCCGGGCCGCCGCCACCAGGGTCGCGATCTCACTCTCGTCGACGCAGCGGTCCAGGCCGGCCTCCTTGAGCGGTGACCGGCGCCCGCACAGTCCCCACACCTCGAGCGGCTCGCCGTCCCTCGTCGCGGCCGCGCGCAGCGAGTCGGCGATCATCAGGCCGATCGTGGACTTGCCCGACCGGGCCGGTCCCGCGATCAGGACGTGCTCACCCTCGAAGACCTCCAGGACGGCAGGTTCGAGATCCGCCTCACGCAGGCCGACGGGGATGCGCCACGGCTCCGCGGACAGCTGTGCCTCGGCACCGAGTGCGGAGCGCCGGATCGTCTCCGGGAGTTGGCGTACGACGGAGGTCTTGGCGCCGGGGTGCTGCCACTGCGCCGCGATGAGCCCGGTCGCGGTGGCGAGGCCGCCGGCCGGCCGCGCCACCTGTGCGTGCAGCTTGGTCTCGGCGACGACGCATCGGCCGGGGATCGCCGGCGGTGCCAGGGCGACCGGCACCCCGGCCGTCGCGTAGTCGTAGGGATCGGCGAGCTTGAAGAGCAGCCGCTGGGTGGTGACCTCGTCGATGGCGGAGGGCACCGCCTTGGCTCGCGTCGTGGTGACCACGGTCCACATGCCGACGTTGGGGCCTTCGGCGTACGCGCGGTAGAGGCCTTCGAGGTACTGCAGGCCGTCGAAGTCGTCGTACTCGTCCTTGAGCGCGGCGAGGCCGTCGATGAGCAGCACCAGGCGGCGGTGGCCGGCACCGGGATCGGCCTTGCGCCGGTCGAGCTCGGCGCGGACGAACTTGAGCAGCCGGATCTGCTGCTCGCGCGCCGCCGAGCCGGAGCTGACATAGCCGATCGTGTGCGGGAGCTCGGCCAGCGGTGCCAGGTCGCGGGAGCCGAGGTCCAGGACGAGCAGGTCGAGCTCGTCCGGCGAGTACGTCGAGGCGAGGGTCAGCGCGACACTGGCCATCGCGGTGGTGGTACCGCTGCCCGGGATGCCCAGCAGCATCAGGTTGCCGCGGTCGAGATCCCAGCCGGTGGCGTCCTGCCGCTGGTTGTCGGGGTCGTCGGCGAGGGCGATGTCGACGACACTGCCGCGCATCGCGCCGGTGCCGGCGCCGCCGAGATCGAGCTGGCTGCCGAGCGGCTCGGGCCACACCGGCCGGGGCGTGCCGATGCCGGCGGCCTCGCCGGCGCCGACGATCGCGTCGATCAGCTCGTCGAGATCGGAGGGCGCGTTGTCGTCGGCGGCAGCCGTCGCGGTGAACTGCGCCTCGCGGCCGAAGACCAGCGGCTGTACGTCGACGAGGGTCGTCCCCTCCTCCTCGCGGCGGCCGGTCACCAGGGCGGTCTGGACGGGATTGATGTCGTCCTGTCCGAGCTTCACGTAGGCGCGGCCGCGCTGGCGGCGGTCGATCGCCGAGGCCTCGGGTACGCCGATCACGTTGGTGGAGTCCTCGCGGCTCTGCACGCGCAAGGCGACGCGCAGGTTGGTGTTGGCGAGGATGTCGTCGTTGACGACGCCCGCCGGACGCTGCGTCGCCAGGATCATGTGGACGCCCAGGGTGCGGCCGACCGCGGCGATGCTGACCAGCGAGGACAGGACGTCGGGGTACTCCTTGGCCAGCATCGCGAACTCGTCCACGACCAGCAGCAGGCGCGGCATCGGGACGCTCGGGTTCGTGGCCAGGTAGGCGTCGAGGTTGTCGACACCCTCGCCCGCGGAGGCGAAGACGCGCTGCCGGTGACGGAGCTCGGCCTCCAGCGCGCGCAGTGCCCGGTTGGCGAGCTGCTCGTCGAGATTGCTGACCGTGCCGATGGTGTGGGGGAGTCGTTCGCAGGCGGCGAAGGCGGCGCCGCCCTTGAAGTCGATCAGGATGAAGGTCAGCCGGGTCGGATCGTTGCGCGCGGCCAGGCCGGCGACGAGGGATCGCAGGAACTCGCTCTTGCCGGAGCCCGTCGTACCGCCGACCAGTCCGTGAGGCCCGTCGTGGACCAGGTCGATCATCAGCGGGCCGTTCTCGCCGACGCCGACGGGGGCGGTGATACCGCGCGCATTCGCCCAGAGCTCACGGATCTCGTCGGCGCCCACCTCGTGGATGCCGAGGAGGGGCGTCAGCCGCACGAGGCCCGGCAGCGCACCGCCCGGTACGACGAGCTCCGGGTCGTCGAAGCGGGCCAGGTCGAGCGCGGTCGCCCGGGCGGTCTCGAGGC
>JASLCW010000319.1 GCA_030151765.1 Marmoricola sp. | reverse complement strand
CCCCGGTGCGCTCGCCTCGCTGCAGCGGATCTGCGGCGCCGATGTGGACGCACCGGTGGGCCGCGCGGTCTACACCCCGTGGCTGGGTGCCCACGGCGGATACGAGGCGGACCTCACCGTCACCCGGACCGGAGCGCACTCCTTCTTCATCGTGTCGTCGTCGGCGACCACGATCCGCGATCTCGACTGGCTGCGCCGCCACCTCGACGACGCCACCGCGGTCGATGTCACCGGCGAGTACGGCGTCCTCGGCGTGATGGGGCCACGCTCCCGCGAACTGCTCCAGGGGCTCACGGACACGGACCTGTCGAACGAGGCCTTCGCCTTCGGCACCAGTCAGGAGATCACCCTGGCCGGCGTGCCTGTCCGGGCCACCCGCGTCACCTATGTCGGCGAGCTCGGCTGGGAGCTGTACGTCGCCAACGAGCACGCGCTCCCCCTGTACGACGCCGTCGCAGCAGCCGGTGCCCGCGATGCCGGCTACAACACCATCGAGTCGATGCGGCTGGAGAAGGGCTATCGCGCCTTCCCGCGGGAGCTGAATCCCGACTACAACCCGGTCGAGGCCGGACTGACCTTCGCCTGCAAGCTCAACACTGACATCGACTTCATCGGCCGCGAGGTCGTCGCGACCACGAAGGCGGAGGGACCGCGACGCCGCCTCGTCTCCTTCGCGGCAGGCGATCCCGAGGTGATGATGTGGGGCGGCGAACTCGTCCTTCGCGACGGCGTACCCGCCGGGCAGGTGACCTCGGCGGCCTGGGGCGCCACCCTGGGCAGCGCCGTCGGGCTCGCCTATCTGATCCCCGGAGGCGACGCGAGGGCGACGCTCGACTGGGTGCGCAGTGGCAGCTACGAGGTCAACGTCGGCGGCCTTCTGGTGCCGGTGACGATCTCGACGCGACCGCTCCTCGATCCCGACAACGAGCGGATCCGTTGTTAGACCTCCTCGCCTCCACGCCGCCGGATCTGGCCGATCCCGGCGAGGCGCCCGTCCACGCCCGCATCGCCGACTGGCTCGAGCGGCAGATCGTCGCCGGGCGGCTCCGCCCGGGCGACAAGCTGCCCACCGAGGTCGACATCGCGGCCGCGCTCGGGGTGAGCCGGATGACGCTGCGCCAGGCACTGGCGAGCCTGGCCGGCAAGGGTCTGCTGGAGAGCCGGCGCGGCCGGACCGGCGGCAACTTCGTGACCCGGCCCCGCCTCGACTTCAGCCTGGGCGGACTTCCCGGCTTCACCGAACAGATGCGCCAGGCCCACGTCGCCGCCGGCGCGGTGGTCGTCGAGGCGCGCACCCGCCCCGCGCACACCTACGAGCGGGACGCGCTGCGCCTGCGCCGGGGTGCCCGGGTGCACGAGGTCGTCCGGGTGCGCTCGGCCAACGGCGAGCCGGTCGCGCTCGAGGAGACGATGCTCCCGGCGGCGGTCTTCCCCGGGCTGCTCGGCCACGACCTGACCGCCTCGCTGTACGAGCTGATGCGACGGGAGTACGACCGCAGCCCGCATTCCGCCGAGGAGGTGGTCGAGCCGGTCATCGCCACCCCGGATCGCGCGCGGCTGCTCGGCGTCGCGGAGGGCGCTCCGCTCCTGATGATCACGCGGACGTCGTACACGGAGGACGGCGTGCCGGTGGAGTTCGCCCGCGACTGCTTCCGGCCCGACCGGAGCCGCATCGTGCTGCGCACCCAGGTCGACCAGCCGCCGTCGGCTAAGGTCAGCGCGACGAGGTCGTGACCAGGACGTCGGGGCCGAGTACGGCGATCGCGCCGGGGGCGATGGCGAGCACGGCATCGATCGGTTCGGGGCCGGTGACCGCGATGCAGGCCATTCCGGCGGCACCCGCACCGGTGATCCCCGGGACCGAGTCCTCGAAGACGAGGACGTCCTCCGCCGGTACGCCGAGCAGCTCCGCGCCCCGGCGGAATCCGGACGGATCCGGCTTGCCCTGCTCGACGTCCTCGTCGGCCACGACGACCCTGATGTGCCTTCCGACCGGCGAGGAAGCGAGGACGGCCTCGACATCCGCCCGCTGCGCACCGGTCACGATCGCCATCGGTACGCCGGCCGCCGCCAGCTGCTCGACCAGCGCGATCGCGGCCGAGGTGATCGGCGACTGCTCCGCGACGATCGTCTTGTAGCGCTCGCTGCGCTCCTGCATGATCCGCTCGATCACCTCGGGATCGCCGTCACCGTGCTCGCGCACGCCGATCTCGGCGATCTCGCGATCACTGTGGCCCAGCAGGGTGTCGCGGTAGTCGGCAGCCGTCATCGTCCAGCCGAGGTGCTCGGCGAAGAGCTCGCCGAAGACCCGCTCCAGGATCGGCTCGTCGTCGGAGAGCGTGCCGTTGAAGTCGAAGATCACGGCGCGACCGGGACGCTGCTCCCAGACGCGCACGATCTCCTGCGCGGCGTCGAGCAGCTCCGGAGTGGTCATGACGGGTTCAGCGGCTCAGGCTCTCGCCGTCACGCGAGATGTTGCCGAGGACGCCGTTCACGAAGGCCGGCGACTCGTCGGTGGACAGGTCGCGCGCCAGGTTGACCGCCTCGCTGATCGCCACCGCATCCGGAACGTCGTCGACGTACAGGACCTCGAAGGTGCCGATGCGCAGGATGTTGCGGTCGAGGGCGGGCATGCGATCCAGCGTCCACCCCTCGGCGTACGACGCGATCACCTCGTCGATCCGCGCAGCGTGGTCGACCACGCCGGTCACGAGATCACGCGTGTACTCGTTGAGAACGCCGTCGTACTCGGCCAGTTCCTCCGTGGCCGGACGCCCGCGCATCTCCGCGGCGTAGATGAGGTCCAGGGCCCGCTTGCGGGCCTTCGAGCGAGCGCTCAGCGCACTCAGCCCTTCACGCGGCCGAGGTACGACGAGTCGCGGGTGTCGACCTTGACCCGCTCGCCCTGGTTGATGAAGAGCGGCACCTGGATCTCGTGGCCGGTCTCCAGCGTGGCCGGCTTGGTGCGGCCGGTGGC
>JASLCW010000400.1 GCA_030151765.1 Marmoricola sp. | reverse complement strand
GCACCCGCGGCGTAGGCGCGGTCGGCACCGACCAGGCGAGAGGCGAGCAGCATCTCGCGGGTGAGCGCCTCCCCGAAGATCTCGGTGCACCGGTGCAGCACCGGCGCGGAGAGCGCATTGCCCAGAGTGCGCGCGATCGGGTAGCCGAAGCGCGAGTTCGTGGTCGCGACGCGCAGATCGCAGTTGGTGGCGACGGCCAGTCCGCCGCCGACGCAGACGCCGTCGATCGCCGCGATGGTGACCTGCGGCAGCGCGAAGAGCCCGTCGAGCATCTCCCGGATCCAGGTCTCGTACTCGACCGCGTCCGCCTCGAGGAAGTCGGAGATCTCGTTGCCGGCCGCGAAGGCCTTGCCGCCGGCTCCCTTGAGTACGACGACGCGCACCGACTCCTCGCCGGAAAGCTGCTGCCACAGCTCGTGCATCTGGACGTACATCGCCTTCGTGAAGGCATTGCGTCGTTCCGGGCGATTGAAGGTCACCGCGACGACACCGGGGCGGCCACGGTCGATGATCAGATCCTCGTCGGTCACCGCGCCATTGTCGTGGATCGCGTCGGTCAGCCCGCGCGCCGGGCCCGTTGCAGCGGACGCACGACCCGGAGACCGAGGGCCACAGGTACGCCGGTCCACGCCGTCCGCGACCTGACCGGAAGTGCCGCGTGGGCCGGGAGGACCACCGTCATCGCCGCCTGACGCAGACCAGCCGCGTCGCGACTCGCCGACACCAGATAGCGGAAGTCGCGGACGGTGCCGCGCCCGGCGCCCACCCGTCCGGGCGCGTCCAGGAGGTGCAGCTGCTCGGCCCGCTCCAGGACCGCCGGCGAGACCGCGTCGAGCTGGTCGTGCAGTGGCGCCGGGAGTCCCTCGGGCAGGCCGATCGAGGCACGCGCGATCGCCAGCGACATCAACGCGGTGGGCGTGAAGGCCTCACCGGCGAGGGCTTCCGGGTCTCGGGCGAGCCGGCGAAGATCCACCAGCGTGCGGATCGTGGACCATCCCTCGCGATGGGCGGCCGAGTGCCTGAGGGCGTCGTACCGGCTGAGGGTCGGGAGCTCCTTGCCGCCGAGCAGGATCTGCTCGCGTCGCTCCCAGAGAGCCTCGAAGGGGGTGTGGTCGGCGCGCGCCAGGTCGAGGCGCCAGTGCAGATCGATCTCGGCGCCGGGGCCGTAGTAGATCAGCGCGCAGCCCCACCGCTTGACGTGTCGCCAGGCCCACATGTCGGGCTCGATGCGTCCGTCCTCGTGCAGCTCGAGGCCGCGTCCGGTCAGCACGGCGTGGGCATCGGCAACCCGATCGGGCGGAACCAGGAGGTCGACATCGCCGGCTCCACGCGCATCCACCCGGCCCGTCGACAGCACCGCCAGCGCGAGACCCTTGATCGCCAACGCGGGGATGCCGGCGTCGGCGAGCGCCTGCCAGGCATTGACCGTGTCCACGGCCTGGACGAGCACATTGCGGTGGGTCTGCCGATGCCAGTCGTCGAGCACCTCGGCGACCTCCCCCGGCAGATCGAGCGCGCCGGAGTGCTGGTGCAACAGCGGGAAGAGGCGATGGCGCCGGATCGGGATCAGCAGGTCCTCGGTGGCGATGCCCTCCGCCGACACCGGGTCCGGCGTACCGCCCTCTTCGAGCGCGAGCGCCGCCCCGGCCCATCGCCGGGCGATCTCGAGAGCCGCAGCGTCCATGTCAGCGTCGGGTGGCCTGGCGGAGCGCCGGCCGTACGTCGGCCATGTAGACGCCGGCGATCACCAGGCCGGCGACGCCGAGAATCCCGAGAGGACTGCGGAAGGACTGCACGGAGTAGAAGGCGAAGCAGGTCACGACGGCCAGACCGAGCAGCAGAAGCCAGGCCTGCTTGGTGAGCTTGTCGGTCGCGGTGAAGGCCTGGGCAGGACGCACGATCGCGTCGCACAGCGCATAGAGCTCGAAGCCCGCCGCTGCCACGAAGACCACCAGGGAGATCCAGCTCTCCACGTTCCAGACCCACACACGGCAAGCCTAGGGCAATGACGAAGGGCCCCGGGACGAATCCCAGGGCCCTTCGTACGGGTGATGCGACGAGGTCAGGCGCTCTTCTTGGCCGGAGCCTTCTTCGCGGCGACCTTCTTGGCGGGGGCCTTCTTGGCCGGAGCCTTCTTCGCGGCAGCCTTCTTGACCGGAGCCTTCTTCGCGGCGGGCTTCTTCGCGGCCTTGGCGGGCTTCGCGGTGACGGCCTTCACGCCGTCCTTGCGGATCGCGGCCACGAACTTCTCACCGCGGGCGGCGAGGTCGGCGTAGGTGTCGACGAGCTCCTTGACGGCGTCCTCGAGCTGCTTCTGCACCTTCGCGGGAAGGTCCTTGGCGTCCTTCTGCAGGTCGGCGACGCGGGCCTCGAACTTGGCCTGCGCGTCCTTGGCCTCCTTGGTCAGCTCGTCCACGCGGGCCTCGAACTTGGCCTGGATGGCCTTGGTGTCGCGGAAGTCGACCTTGGTGACGCGAGCCTGGGCGGCGTCGATGCGGTCCTGCGCGGACTTCTGGGCCTCGGTGGCGTAGCCACGGGCGAAGTCGACGGCGAGCTCGGTGGCGCCGGCAACAGCGAACAGCGGCTTCACGGCCTCGTTCTTGAACTGCTCGACATTGAACTGGGTCTTCGGCATTTCATTCTCCTTGATGGGGTTGCGTAGCCGGCGATGCGGAGGCTTCCGGCCGGGTATCTACGGGGACGGGCGCCGCCGCGGCATTGACCGCCTTGAAGGACTGATAGACGTCCAGCAGGGCGTTCTTCTGCCTGACGGTCAGGTCCGAGTCGGCGAGGACCGCCAACTCCACGGACCGCGTCTGACCGTCGTCCTGGCTGATCCCCGCTCTGCTGTAGAGCTGCTCGGCGGAGATCCGAAGTGCCATCGCGAGTTGCTGCAACACTTCGGCGGATGGCCTGCGCAGACCGCGTTCGATCTGACTGAGGTACGGGTTGGAGACACCGGTCTGCTCCGCGAGCTGCCGCAAGGAGAGCTGCGCCGATTCGCGCTGCTCCTTGAGGTACTCGCCGAGGGTCCCGACGGTCTTACCGACCTTGTACTTGGCCATGTCTCCATGGTGCTAACAGTTGTTAGCAAGAAGCAAATTCTGAGCGCGTGTTTGCGGTCACATCCGCCTGTGGGCGTGGTGGTTGATCCTGCAATCAGTTGTTCGCAGCGGCGCCCGGGAGGCTGGCCCGGAGGGCGCCGAGCACCCGGCCGCCGCCCAGCACCGGCGACTCGCCCGTACGCCGTACCGCCGCGGTGTCGATGCCCGCGCCGGAGTCCCATCCGAGGTGTCGCAGTACGCCGGCCATCACCACCGGGCGCGCCCTCATCCCGCCGTCCTCGACCTTGAGCGCGATCGCCCGGCCGTCGGGAAAGGCGGCGGCATAGCAGGCCTCCCAGCCGAGCTTGGCGATCAGGCCGGGTACGGCGCCGATCAGGTGGAACTCGTCGCGCCTGGTGCCGGAGACGTACTCGGGGAAGTCCCGGATCGCGGCGCCCACCTGCGCCTCCGCGCCCTCGGTCGCGGTGGCGATCCTGGCGAAGCCACGGGCCAGCCCCCGCAAGGTCGTGCCGAAGAGCGGCGCACCGCAGCCGTCGGTCGTCTCCTTCGCCACAGGCTCACCCGTCAGGTCGACGAAGGTCTGCTCGATCGCCTGCTGCAACGGATGACTCGGCGCGAGGTAGTCGTCGATCGGCCAGCCGCGCGCGACGCAGGTCGCCAGCATCGCGGCGTGCTTGCCGGAGCAGTTCATCCTGATCCGGTCCCGGCCGCCACCGGCACGGAGCAGGTCGTCGCGGGCGATGTCGTCGAGGGGATAGTCCTCGGGTGTCTGCAGCGCGGACTCGTCCAGCCCGGCGCCCGCGAGGATCTCCCGCACCGCAGCCACATGGAAGTCCTCGCCGGAGTGGGACGAGGCCGCCAGGGCCAGCAGCCTGCCTTCGAGGGACAGGCCCGCACGGTGCATCCCCACGGCCTGGATCGGCTTGCTGCAGGAGCGCGGCAGCATCGGCAGATCGACGTCGCCGGCCGCGTACGCCGTCGACCCGTCCGCCTCCAGCGCGATCACCGAGCCGTGGTGGCGCCCCTCGACGAAATCGGACCGGACCAGTTCAGCAACAACCACTCCCACGGCGTCGACCCTACGCGCCGTAGGACGCGCTCTAGGATGAGCGCCGTGTCGAACCACTGCCCCAGCCCGCGCGAGCTCGACGACCTCGAACTCCTGCTCAACGGGGCGATGGCTCCCCAGCGCACCTTCGACGACCTGGTCACGCTCGACCTCCCCGCGAGCGACGGACCCGTCGAGCTGGTCGACCCCGAGGGGCTGCCGCTGGCCCGGGTCGACACCGACGGCAGCCTGACCGCGCTGTCGAAGCCGGCGTACGGGGCCTTCCGGGCATTGCACCTCACCCCGGAGGAGACCCGGGCAGCCCACGACGGCGCGCTGTTCGTGCCCGTCGACACCTGGCTGAGCACGACGGACGTCGCCCTGGTTCAGCAGCGGCGCAACGGGCGACCGGTCGTGCTGCTCGCCCTGAGCGGCGCCGGCACGGCACGTGGGCTCAGCCCGCTCGGCCTGATCCGGGTGAGCCTGGCCGCGGCCGACCTGCTCGGCGATGCGCACGTCGTCGCAGTGCCACTGGCCGCCCACGGTGACGAGAGCCTCGACGCACGCCTGCGTGAGCAGGTGGTCGGCAACTACGCGGCCGGCGAGGTCCTCGAGCTGACTCGACCGGGCAGCGGCGCCTGGCCGGCCGAGTTCGAGCGCGTCCTCGCCCACGAACTGCACCGCCGACGCGGCGTCGTCGTCTTCTTCACCGGCCTCTCCGGCAGTGGCAAGTCGACGCTGGCCCGAGCGCTGACGGACCGGATCCTGGAGCAAGGCCAGCACACGGTGACCAGCCTGGACGGCGACGTCGTACGGCGGAACCTCAGCGCCGGGCTGACCTTCTCCCGCGAGGACCGGGAGACCAATATCCGCCGGATCGGATGGGTAGCCGCCGAGATCTCCCGCCACGGCGGTGTGGCGATCTGCTCCCCCATCGCACCCTTCGACGCGACCCGCAAGGCGGTGCGCCGGATGGTCGCCGACGCCGGCGGCGACTTCGTGCTGGTGCACGTGGCGACGCCGCTCGAGGAGTGCGAACGCCGGGACCGCAAGGGGCTCTACGCGAAGGCGCGCGCCGGCGAGATCCCCGACTTCACCGGCATCTCCAGCCCGTACGACGTTCCCGACGACGCGAGTGTCGTGGTCGACACGACGGGTCGCAGCATCGAGGATGCACTCGGCGACGTGATCGCCGTACTCCCCTTCTCACTAGAGGCTGACTGATGCACGATCTCCTGACGACCGACGCCCTGTCGGTCCTCGTCGTCGCCTTCGGCGTCGGCATCGTCGTCGGTCTCACCGGCATGGGCGGTGGCGCGCTGATGACGCCGGCGCTGATCTTCCTCGGCATCAATCCGGCCGCGGCGGTGGCGAACGACCTGGTCGCCGCGGGCGTGAACAAGTCGGTCGGCGCGGCCGTGCACTGGCGCAAGGGACAGCCGAATCTCCGGCTCGCCGGGCTGTTGATCCTCGGCTCGGTGCCCTTCTCCTTCGCCGGCGGCTTCATCGTGCAGGCAGTCGGCGACAAGGAAGCGCAGACGACCTTCCTGACCTATGCCATCGGCGCGGCCCTGCTGCTCGCCGCGGGCAGTTACGCCCTCCGGATGTATCTGCAGCTCCGCCACGTCACCGGAGGCAACATCCTCAGCGAGGACGAGCCGCAGATCCGAGCCGTCCCGACGGTGATCGTGGGCGCGGTCGGCGGCCTGCTGGTCGGCATCACCAGTGTCGGCTCGGGTTCGCTGATCATGGTCGCGCTGCTGCTGCTCTACCCGACGATGTCGGCCCTGAAGCTGGTCGGCACCGACCTGGTGCAGGCCGTTCCCCTCGTGATCGCCGCCGCGGTCGGCCACGTCTTCGGCGTCGGCGTCACCTGGTCGATCCTGATCCCGCTGATCGTCGGCGGTACGCCGGGCACCTTCATCGGCGCCCGCATGGCCAGTTGGCTGCCGCAGTCGGTGACCCGGCGCGGCATCGTCATCGTGCTCACCCTGACCGGCCTGAAGATGCTCGGCGTCGAACCGACCTGGGTCGGCATCATCGGCGCCGGCATGCTGCTGCTCGGACCGCTGCTCTGGGGCTTCGTGCGGCAGACCCGCGGGCTGGCCGCCTTCGACAACGACTCGACCGCCTGGCGGCTCCCGAAGGACGAGACGCCGTGAGACTGCTGCTCGTCCGTCACGGCCAGACGCACTCCAATGTCGAGGGCGCCCTCGACACGGGTACGCCGGGCGCGGACCTGACCGATCTGGGACGCGCCCAGGCCGATGCGGCCGGCACGGTGCTGGCCGAGCGTCCCATCGAGGCGATCTACTGCTCGCCCCTCGTGCGCACCCAGCAGACGGCAGCACCGCTGGCCGAGCGACTGGGGCTGCGGCCGACGATCATCGAGGGCCTGCGAGAGGTCTCCGCCGGTGATCTCGAGATGCGCACCGACCTGGAGGCGGGCCTCGCCTACCACGACGTCCTCGTCGACTGGCTGGTCAAGGGCGATCTCGGTGCCCGGCTGCCGGGTGGCGAGTCCGCGGAGGAATTCCTGACCCGCTTCGACGCCGCCGTCGACGAGATCCGCGCCTCCGGCCACCGGACCGCGCTCATCGTCAGCCACGGCGCCGCGATCCGCACCTGGGTCGGCCTGCGCGGCACGGCGGAGCCCGCCGACCGCTGGCAGGAGCAGGCGACCGAGCGGCTCCACAACACCGGCTGCATCGAGTTGGAGCTGGACCCGTCGGGCGGCTGGCGGGTCGTCGACTGGCGCAACCACCCGGTCGGCGGTCATCTCCTCGAGGACGACTCCGCCCCGGACCCCACCTCGGACGCGCCCGCCTAGCTCACTCGTAGCCGAGGATCTGCTTGCGCTTGCGGCCCCAGGCGAGGGCGGTGTCGATGGCTTCGTCGAGGGTCGAGCTCGCCTTCCAGCCGAGCAGGTCGCCGGAGCGGTCGACATTGGCATAGGCGCCGACGGCGTCACCGGGACGCGGCGGTGCCTCGACGATCGGGACGGTGGCGCCGTAGACCCGCTCGAAGGCGGCCACCAGCTCCCGCACGGTGACACCCTCACCGGTGCCGATGTTGATGATCGTGCTCGGCGTACCCGCCTTGGCGAGGGCGCCGTCGAAGCCCTCGACGGCCGCGACGTGGGCCTGCGCAAGATCCCAGACGTGGACGTAGTCACGGATGCCGGTGCCGTCGCGGGTCGGGTGGTCGACGCCGGTGATGGTGAAGGCCGGCTTGAGCCCCTGGGCGGTCAGCACCAGCTGACCGAGGACGTGCGAGGGCTCGCGCACGTAGATGCCGCTGGTCAGATCGGGGTCGGAGCCGATCGGGTTGAAATAGCGCAGGATCACGGCACGCAGGTCCGTCGCGGCGGCGATGTCGGCGAGCGCCTGCTCCATCATCAGCTTGGTTCGCGCGTACGGCGACGAGGGCGCGGTCGGGGCGTCCTCGGTCACCTCGAAGCCGTTCTCGGGCATCGCATAGACCGAGGCCGACGAGGAGAAGAGCACGCGGGGCTTGCCGAGCGCGTTGAGCTCGTCGAAGAGCTCGAGCGACTTCGCCACGTTGTCGCGGTAGTACTCGTACGGCAGCGACATCGACTCCGGCACGATGATCCGCGCGGCCATGTGCACGGTGCAGTCGATGTCGGGGTGCTCGTCGAAGACCCGGCGCAGCAATGCACGATCGGCGATGTCACCTTCGTAGAAGATCCGGTCGCCGACGAACTGACGCGGTCCGGTCAGCAGCGAATCGAGGATGACCGGCGTGTGTCCCGCCTGTTCGAGTGCGAGCGCGGTCGTCGATCCGATGTAGCCGGCGCCGCCGGTGACCAAGATTTTCATGA
>JASLCW010000258.1 GCA_030151765.1 Marmoricola sp. | reverse complement strand
CGCTCGGTGAGCTCGTCGACCGGTACGGCGCTGCCGGCGCCCGGCTGACGTCGTACCAGAAGCTCGTCGTCATCGGTGTCGACGGCGACCTGGTCGAGTCCCTGATCGGCGAGCTTCAGCAGATCGGCTTCGAGGCCCGTCCCTCGCACTGGCGCCGGTCCACGATGGCCTGCACCGGCATCGAGTTCTGCAAGCTGGCGATCGTGGACACCAAGCAGCGCGCGCACGACCTGATCGACGAGCTGGAGCGGCGCTTCCCCGAGCTGGACACCCCGATCTCGGTGAACGTGAACGGCTGCCCCAACTCCTGCGCCCGCTCGCAGGTCGCCGACATCGGCCTCAAGGGTCAGCTCGTCCTCGACGACGACGGCAACCAGGTCGAGGGCTTCCAGGTGCACCTGGGCGGCGGCATCGGCCTGACCGCCGGCTTCGGCCGCAAGCTGCGCGCCCACAAGGTCACCAGTGCCGGCCTCGACGACTACATCACCAATGTGGTGACGAACTACCTGGGCGCCCGTGAGGCGGACGAGAGCTTCGCCGCCTGGGTCGCCCGTGCCGACGACGACCTGCTGCGCGGGGACAAGGTCCTGGTCTGATGTCCGCCCGCGCCGTTCCCTTCCACTGCCCTTACTGCGGCGACACGAACCTGTGGCCGCGCGAGGGTGGCTGGGAATGCCGCTCCTGCCTGCGTGCGTTCTCGGTGACCATGCTGGGCCAGATCGACCCACAGACTGATCCGGAGGCTGGACGATGACCATTCCGGCAACGATGGCCGCGCGCGCTCGCCGCGGCTCGCACACCGAGGGGCGCAGCCCCGAGGAGCTTCGCGAGATCGTCCGCCATGTCGGCGCCGAGCTCGAGTTGGCACCGGCGGAGAACATCATCGAGTGGGCGGCCGCGACCTTCGGCGAGCGCTTCGCGATCACCTCGTCGATGGGCGATGCGGTGCTCTCCCACGTCGCCTCGAGCGTCGTACCGGGGATCGACGTGGTCTTCCTCGACACC
Organism: Marmoricola sp.; assembly: GCA_030151765.1. GTDB lineage: Bacteria > Actinomycetota > Actinomycetes > Propionibacteriales > Nocardioidaceae > Marmoricola. The sequence goes on along the minus strand of JASLCW010000258.1, from coordinate 10,186 downwards.
GGCTACCACTTCGCCGAGACGATCGGCACCCGCGACGCCGTGGCGGCCACACTCCCGGTCACGATCATCAATGTGCTCCCGGAGCAGACAGTTGCCCAGCAGGACGCGGAGTACGGCGAAAAGCTGTACGAGCGTGACCCGGATCTGTGCTGCAAATTGCGCAAGGTGATCCCCCTGGAGCGGACCCTCGACGGCTACGACGCGTGGGCGACCGGACTACGTCGCGACGAGACGCATAACCGAGTGATCGCCCCGGTCGTTGGATGGGACGACAAGCGACAGATGGTCAAGGTCTCACCCTTGGCCCGATGGACCCAGGAGGACGTCGACCGTTACATCACCGACAACGGCGTCCTGGTCAATCCGCTGCAGTACGACGGCTACCCGTCCATCGGCTGCTGGCCTTGCACCCAACGCGTTGAACCAGGCGCAGATCCCCGCTCCGGCCGGTGGGCCGGCACCGGGAAGATCGAGTGCGGAATCCACCAGTAGACCCACACAGGCACGCGCGACAACGACGTCGCTGAGCACCCCGTCTTGAAGCACGACTCGAAGGGAGACCGGAACACGATGACGGCCCCAGCCCTGATTGCCCTCGCACACGGAAGCCGCGACCCGCGGTCAGCCGCCACCATCCAGGCGCTGATCGCCGAGGTGCGCGCACTGCGCCCCGACCTCCCCGTCGAGGCCGCCTTCCTGGACCACTCCCGGCCGCGCTTCGACAAGGTCGTCGACAAGCTCGTCCGCAAGGGTCACGAGGAGATCGTCGTCGTACCGCTCCTGCTCAGCGAGGCCTACCACGCCCGCGTCGACGTACCCTCCGCCGTCGCCGAGCAGGCCGCCCGTCACCCCGAGGTGCAGATCCGGGCCAGCCGGATCCTCGGCCTCGAGCCCGCCTTCCTCAGCGTCCTCGACGAGCGGCTGCGTACCGCGCTGCGCCTGGCCCGGGTCCGCGAGCTCGACGCCCTCGTGCTCGCCGCCGCCGGCTCCAGCGACCCGCTCGCCAACCAGGCCGTCTCCCGACTGGCCCGCGTCTGGGGCGCCCGCCACCACCTCCCGGTGACCGCCGCCTTCGCGTCCGCCGCTCCTCCGGCCACCGGCGAGGCCGTCCGTGCCTTCCGCGCCGAGGGCCGCCGCCACGTCGCCGTCGCCTCCCTCTTCCTGGCCCCCGGCTATCTCAACGACCGGGCCGTCGAGCTTGCCCTGGAAGCCGGCGCCGTCGCCGTCTCCGAGCCGCTCGGCGCCGACCCGATCGTCGCCCACACCGTCCTCGCCCGGTACGCCGTCGGCGCGGTCGAGCTGGTCCCGGTCTGAGGTCACCCACGACTCAGGTTTCCCAGGGCAGCCGAGGACAACCATCCGCCAACCCACCCTGTGGATCGCTATCGCACCAAACGATCGAGCAGGCGGGAGAGTTCGGCGGCCGGGTCGGCGGTGAGTCCGCCGTGTACGGGTGACGGCTGGACGACCGTCGAGCGGGGTGCCTTCAGGAAGCCGAAGCGGGTGCCGAGGGCGACCCGCCCGGCGTCACCGGCGCGCTCGTCGCCGGCGCAGACCCAGTCGACGAAGGTGAGGGCATCGCAGACGGCTTCCACGTCCACGCCCGGGTCGAGGGCACGCAGGCGCGCAGCCTCGCAGTGCCAGGCGACATCGAGGAAGCCCGCGTCCTCGCAGTAGAGCACGACACCGACATTGACGAACTCCTCACGGTCGACGCGCGGGACGCAGCGGAGGACGACGTACTGGTAGGGCTTGAGGTCCGTCATGACGCCGCTCCCGGTAGCCACGGCCGGCCGCCGTCGCGGCGCGCCCGCAGGAAACACGCGTACGCCGAGCGCAATGCCCCGGGCGAATCCGCGTCCGGCACTGGCTCGAGCCAATCGTCGGGGATCTCGGCCAGGATCTCGTCGATCGCCTCGTCGGTGATCGCGACCGCCATCGCCGCATCGACACCGGCGACGCGGTCGGCGTACGACGCGAAGGCATGGTCCTCGACCGACCAGGCCTGCTTGGCGAAGGTCTCCGGATCACCGATGCGTCCGGGCCAGCCGTGGTGGAAGTACAGCGAGGCGCCGTGGTCGATCAGCCAGAGATCGCCGTGCCAGACGAGCATGTTGGGATTGCGCCAGGAGCGGTCGACATTGGCGATGAAGGCGTCCAGCCAGAGCACGCGTGCGGCCAGGTCGGGGTCGACCTCGTACGAGCGGTCGAGGGCGAAGGAACCCGGCAGGAAGTCGGCGCCCAGGTTCAGACCCGTACTCGCATTGATCAGGTCCTGCACCTCCTCGTCCGCCTCGTAGCGGGCGATACCGGCGTCGAGCTGCAGTCCCACCAGGCGTGGCGCGCGCAGGCCGAGCCGGGTGGCCAGTCCCCCGGCGATCACCTCGGCGACGAGCACCCGGACGCCCTGTCCGGCGCCGCGGAACTTGGCGACATAGGTGCCGAGGTCGTCCGCCTCGACGATGCCCGGCAACGAGCCGCCCTCGCGCAGCGGCGTGACATAGCGGGTCACCCGCGCCCGTGGGATCACGCGGTGATCTCCGGGTCCTCGTTCGTCAGCCGCGCCTTCTGCTCGGCGATGTCGTAGTCCGGCTCGGGCCAGTCGAGCTTCTGGTCGCGCAGGGTCTCGAGGAGGATCCGCCCGATCGCCCAGTTGCGGTACCACTTCCGATCACTCGGTACGACGTACCAGGGCGCGACCTCGGTGCTGCACCGCGTCAGCGCCGTCTCGTACGCCGATCGGTAGGTCGGCCAGAACTGCCGCTCGTCGATGTCCCCCGGCTTGAACTTCCATTGCTTGGTGCCGTCGTCGAGACGGGCCAGGAGTCGCTCCTTCTGTGTCTCCGCGGAGATGTGGAGCATGCACTTGACGATCGTCGTACCGCTGTCGGCAGCACGCTTCTCGAAGTCGTTGATGGCGTCGTACCGGCGCTCGATCTCCGCCGGCTTGGCGAGCTCGTGCACCTTCACCACCAGCACGTCCTCGTAGTGGGAGCGATCGAAGACACCGATCTCGCCGTGCGCGGGCACGTGCTTCTCGATGCGCCAGAGGAAGTCGTGCGCGAGCTCCTCGCGCGTCGGCGCCTTGAAGGAGGTGATCTTGAGGCCACCGGGATCGAAGAGCCCGGCGGTGTGCCTGAGTACGCCGCCCTTCCCCGAGGTGTCCATCCCCTGCAGCACCAGCAGGATCGACCCGTGCCCGCCGGTGTAGCCGTGCGCGAAGAGCTTCTCCTGCAGGTCGGCCAGCTCACCGCCCATCTGCTTGAGGTCCTTCTCCCCTGCGGCCTTGTCCCCGTCGAAGCCCGGAGTCGCCCCCGTGTCGATGGCTCGCAGGTCGACCGCTCCCTGAGGAGCCCGCAGCAGTTCCCGGAGATCACTCTTCGCCATGACGGGAGTATCCCGCAAACCCGCACACCGATAGCGTCGTGACATGGACCTTCCCGTCATGCCCCCGGTTCGCCCGATGCTGGCCAAGTCCGTCAAGGGCGTCCCCGATCCGGCCAAGTTCGAGGGCGGACTCTCCTTCGAGCCGAAGTGGGACGGCTTCCGGTGCCTGGTCTTCAAGGACGGCGACGAGGTGGAGCTGGCTTCGCGCAACACGAAGCCGCTGACCCGCTACTTCCCCGAGATGGTCGAGGCGATGCGGGAGCAACTGCCGGAGCGCTGCGTGCTCGACGGCGAGCTGTTCGTCGCTGTCGGACCGAAGCTGGAATTCGAGGTGTTGCAGGAGCGGATCCACCCCGCGGCGTCGAGGATCAAGCTGCTCGCCGAGGAGACGCCGGCGGGCTTCGTTGCCTTCGACGTACTCGCCCTGGGCGACGAGGACCTCACCGATCAGCCCTTCTCGGTACGACGGACGCGCCTCGAGGATGCGCTGACCGGGCTGGACGGCCCCTGCTATCTCACCCGTACGACGACCGACCCGGCCGTCGCCGAGGAGTGGTTCGAGCACTTCGAGGGTGCCGGTCTGGACGGAGTGATCGCCAAGCCGCTGGCGACGCCGTACCAGCCGAATGTGCGGAGCATGCTGAAGATCAAGCACGCGCGCACGGCGGACGTCGTCGTCGCCGGCTATCGGCTGCACAAGAACTCGACCGACGAGCGCCCACTGCTCGGCTCCCTCCTGCTCGGCCTGTACGACGACGGGAAACTGCAACATGTCGGCGTGGCCGCATCCTTCACCGAGGCACGGAGGGCCGAGCTGATCGACGAGCTGCAGCCGCTGGTGTGCGACATCAGCGACCACCCCTGGGGCGAATGGCAGGAATTCCTCACGGCAAATCCCGACCGCGTCCCGGGCACCCAGAGTCGCTGGAGCCAGGGCAAGGACCTCTCCTTCACTCCCCTGCGCCCCGAGCGCGTCCTCGAGGTCGGCTACGAGCACATGGAGGGGCGCCGCTTCCGACACACCGCACAATTCAAGCGCTGGCGGCCCGACCGCGATCCCGAGTCCTGCGGCTATGCCCAACTCGACGAGCCGGTGAGCTACAACCTCGCTAGTGTTCTGGGTGTCAGCGACTGAGAAGGAGCCGGAGATGAGCGAGCAGCCAACCTCAGCGGGGTACTACGACGTGGTCGTCCTGATGGAGGAGGCACTGACCGAACTCGACGCTCGGCAGGTGCACGAACTCCACGAGAGCATCGACGTCCCGGTGCGCTATCACCTCCTGCTCCCGATCACCGATGCCGCCGCGCAGATCGAGGCGGGCATCGGCAGCCTCGGCGCCGGCGACCTGGTCGCCGCGCCGACGATCCAGCTGGACCCCGACCAGATCGAGAGTCTCCGCGCCGAGGAGCGCGAGGCCCGGGAGAACGACCTGCAGCGCAGCATCGGCCTGCTGACCGCCCTCGGCCGCGAGACCGAGGGCGCCTGTGTGCTCGAGGAGCCGATCGCCGCGCTCGGCACCAAGACCACCGAGGTCGATGCGCGTGAGGCGATCATCCTCACCCGTCCCCACGTCGTCTCCGAGTTCTTCCACCTCGACTGGACCTCGCGAGCCCGGCGCAAGCTCGGCGTACCCGTGCTGCACCTGCTGGAGCACGAGACCTTCGACGAGCAGGCCGAGGGCTACGGCGAGGAAGGCGTCACCGGCCTGTGAGCATCCGCCGGCGCGCGGCCCTCGCCGCACTCGCAGGTGCGCTCGTGCTCGGTGGTCTCGCGCCGGCCGATGCCGCACCACCACGCCAGCTGCCCACCGGACCCGTCGACGCCATCTACCCGGGACTCGGCGCGCACGGTTACCGGGCCGAGCACTACACCGTCAGGATCCGGTACGGCGTCCGCAGCCATCGCCTGATCGGCGACACGACGATCCGGGCGCGCGCGACGGCGGCGCTGACCAGCTTCGATCTCGACCTTCGCCTGCCCGCGAAGGTGGTCAGCGTCAACGGCGAGCCCGCTCGCTACACGATGAGCAAAGGCAAGCTCAGCGTCACGCCGGCACGGCCCCTGGCCGAGGGAGCGGTCTTCTCCACCCGCGTCCGGTACGCGGGCTTCCCCGCCAAGGTGCACTTCCCCGAGTCCGGTCACGGTTGGATGACCACGCCCGACGGGGCCCTCGTCGCCGGCGAGCCCTGGGCCGCCTCGGCCTGGTTCCCGAGCAATGACCACCCGACCCAGAAGGCACCCTTCGACATCATCGTCACCACCTCGTCGGCGAAGAAGGTGGTGAGCAACGGCAACCTTGTCTCGCGGCGTACCGGCAAGAAGGGCACGACCCGTTGGCACTGGCGGATGAAGCGCCCGATGGCGAGCTACCTGGCCTACGTCGAGATCGGCGACTTCACCTTCGAGCGCGGTCGCTCGCCTGGCGGAATCCCTTATCTGTATGCGATCAACGACCACCTGGGCACTGTTCGCAAGGCAGCCGTCGCCTCGCTGCGTCGCACGCCGCGGATCGTGGATTTCCTGGCCGGCAAGTTCGGCGGCTATCCCTTCCCTTCCACCGGCGGCACGCTGGCCGATGCGCGCTTCCCCTTCTCCTTGGAGAACCAGGGGCGGCCGCAGTACTCGAAGGTCTTCTTCGACCACGGCGCCGACGACGGCGTCATCGCCCACGAACTCGCGCACACCTGGTTCGGCGACGATGTCAGCGTCGCCCGGTGGAGCGACATCTGGCTCAACGAGGGCTTCGCGCAGTGGTCCGAGTGGCTCTGGGAGGACCACTCCGGTGAGGTGTCGATGCGCACGAACTTCGCGAATGTCTGGTCCTACGAGTCCGACCCGAGGTTCTGGACGGTCCGGATCGGGGCACCGACCCGCAGCCAGGTCTTCTCCTGGTCCGTCTACAACCGCGGCGCGATGACCCTTGCCGCACTGCGACGGGTCATCGGCGATCGCGACTTCTTCACGCTGCTGCGCACCTGGCTCGGCCAGCATCGCTACGGCAATGCCACGACACAGCAGTTCGAGGCACTCGCGGTGCAGGTCAGCGGCCGGGATCTGACCGGCTTCTTCGACGTCTGGCTGCGTACGCCGCACAAACCGGCCGCGACCGCTGCCAACGGAGTCCCGCCCGGACTCCAGTAACCCGTCGCCGGGCAGGTCGTTAGGGCGTCGATGAGCAGCAACGCAGCGACCCGCCTCCGGCGGAGCGTCGCCATGACCGCGGCCCTGGCCTTCGGGCTCACGATCGCCGCGGCACCCGGAAGCCAGGCCGCCCCACCCACCGACCCGAGCTGTCTGCCGCTGATCGCCGGCGCCACCGGCCTGCCCTTCATCAGCGGTTCCATCCCGGCGGCCTCCGACGGCCTCGGCGCACCCGCCGACAAGGCCCTGCCCCGGCGCGTGTGGCTCAAGAGCGGCCAGTACTCGGTGGCGACCGACCAGGCCTTCGCCGTCGCCGATCACCGCTTGTACGCCGTTCGCGCGCGCGGCGGCGTGCCCGTCCCCGGTGCCGCCTGGCGCAAGGTCGTCCTGCCCTCCTGCCTGGACGGGCACATCCAGTCGATCAGCGCCGACGGCAGCACCCTCGTGGCCATCGGCGCCGGGCGGCAGGTCTACACGAACGACCTGGCCGGCGGCGGTGTACCGACCGAGCGCTGGACCTGGCGCTGGGGGCCCTTCCTGTGGACCGGCCTGGGCTTCACGCTTCCCCAGGAGGCCACCACCGCGGCGTACTCGGACTTCTCCTCCGCGGAGACCTTCACCGACTCGGCCGGCCGCCGGCACCACCCGATCGGCGTCGGCACGTACTACCTGCTGGAGGGCGCCGGCACCCGGATCGTCCCGCTCGATCCCTGGCTCCCGATCGACGAGTCCCGGGCCGTGTGCCTTCCGGAGCAGGGTCGCGCCCGGGTCGCGAACCTCGATGCCAGCGGGTCGACCGTTCTCGCGGCGACGCGTTCGGGCCGCCTCTACACCCGCCTCTACGACTTCGACGTCAGCGGCGCCAACGCGATCTTCGGCTCCTACACCTGGCAGCAGGGTCTCGCCTCCAGCGACAAGCGCTGGCAGTTGCCGGTGCTCGACTGGCGTCGCCAGCCGAAGCCGCCCGGCACCATCACCGATGCGGTCAGCATCGTGCGAACCGGCACCGACGCGCGCGATCGTCAGTTGCGCGTGGCCGGTCGCCGGCACGGGCGCAATGGCGTGTGGACGAAGCCGATCGATGCACGTCGCTGGACCTTCACACCCGTTGCCGGTTCGCTGCTCGGTCGGAGGCTCCCGCTGAAGGGCACGACCTACGCCCCGGCGACGACGCGCTTCGAGGGCACACTCGGCGGCGCCCGGACGGTGATTCGCGCCTTCGACTGGGCGTGCACTCCCACCACGATGGAGGTCCAGGTCGCCCCGAAGCAGCGGCTGGCGCTCCGCCTCTGGGCGTACGACGGACTGCGGCAGTCCCGTCAGTCCCGTGGCCTGACGGACACACCCCGCTTCTACAACGCTGCCATCGAGGTGCCCGCGGCGACCTGGAAGGCGCTCCGCGGTCCGCCCCGCGACTGGGTCCGCAGCCACCTGTCCGGACGGATCACACCGACCCATCTCGCCGTGACCGCGACCCGGCTGAGCTTCCGCGATCAGTGCTGGAAGCTGACCCGCGACGGCCGCCCGGCCCGTCCCGACAAGCCGGCGCTGCCACCGGATGTGGGCGTGACCCTCGGCGATCTCCAGGCGGCCGGCGGCAACCCCGCGTCCGCGCTGCCCCTGCTGGGAATCTGCTCCGGCTAGTGGTGTGGCTGCGAAATAGCGCGGGTGACGGTATTTGGCAGACGGACCACTAGGACACCTCGCCGTCGACGTACACCCAGCGACCGCGGCGACGCTCGAAGCGACTGCGCTCGCGCAAGGTCCAGCGGGCGTGCTCGGCGACGAACTCGACCTCGCCCCTGTCCCCCTCGGCCTGGGGTGCGTCGACGATCTCGAGCCCCTGCCACCAGGGATCCGGCGCGACCGCCACGTCGTCGGGGCGGGTCCGCGGATGCCAGGTGCGGAAGAGATGATCGCCGTCACCGACCACGAAGGCGGTGTAGCGCGAACGCATCAACTCCTCCGGCGTCGCCGCCTCGCGCTCCTGACGGTGCAGCGGACCACAACACTCGTCGTACGGCGTACCCGCCGGGATTCCCCCGCACGGGCAGGGTTCCGGCTCACTCAATGCGGTTGCCGTCCTCGTCCCAGTGCTCGGCGACCTTCTTCGACGGCTGGACGCGCGGCGGCTCACCGGGCATCTTCGGGTAGTCGGGTGGGAAGTTGAGCTCGACGGCACCCTGCTCCTCGAAGAGATCGAGCAGCGGGGTGAGGTCGTGGGCGATCTCATCGATCTCTGCCCAGGGATCGCCGTCGGCGACCCGTTCGGGGACCGTGAAGATGTTGAAGACGCCGGGATCCGTGACCTCGGGGAGTTCCGCCCAGGTGACCGGTGTCGACACCGGTGCGCCCGCCAGCGGACGCAGCGAGTACGCCGACGCGATGGTGCGGTCGCGGTTGTTCTGGTACGAGTCACCTAAACAAACACCCGCATGCTTGGCAACACCTTCCGCGCGGAGCTGCATCAGTCGTCAGCGGCAACGATGAGGTGAAGCACGGAGCGCTCACGGTCGATGACGACGAACTCGTGGTAACCAGTGCCGCCGACGATGCCCCCATACTCGTGGAACGCGCTGTCGTCGGGCGGGTGGAGCTTGAACACGTCACCGTTGGCGAAGAGCGACAAGACGTTGTCCCGCAACCTCTTGCGAGTCTCGTCGCTCGGACCGTCGTAGCCGTTGACCCAGTCTTGGTCCTCCGCCCACGCACGGACCGACTCCACAGCAGCGTCCGCATCAAACGCCTCGAACATGGAAGGTGCGAGACGGTCGAGCCACCAGTTGGCATGGAGAGCCGGGCCGGGGTAATCCATGTCGGCAGGGTCAAAGGGCGAGCAGTAGTTGTGCCTATAGGCAGGCATCGCCATCAGAGCACTGAGCAACTCCTCATCGGTGCGGGCTTCGATGATGTCGAAGGCCTTCAGGTCCACCCACATGAAGGTGTCCCTGTCCATGTGCACCAGGGAGAAGTCTCTGAGCCTCAGCACGGCACCTCCTCGTCTGGATACGACAAGGCCCCGGGGGGTTTCGCTGGCCTTCGCCGCTACGCCGTGAATCCCGGGGCTCTCTGTCGGTGGCCAACTCTACGCTCAAGATCCGACAAGGCCAACCTCGAAAGGAATGTGGTGGCTCAGGACCGGAGAACGTTGCAGCAGTTGCTGTCCTCTGCCGGCATGACTCCTTACCTCAACGCTTGCGGCGGTGATTGGGAGCGGGCGATCGACCTGTACGACTGGAACGCCAAGGTCTCGGCTGCCTTCTTCGAGTCCATCCACTACCTCGAAGTCGGCCTCCGCAACGTCATGGACCAGGCCATGTCCGCCGTGTTCGGAGCCGCGTGGCTGAGTACACCTTCGCCAGTGCTCACCGACCGCTCCCGTAAGGCCGTCGCCGTCGCGCTGGCACACGCGGGCGGCACCACTGCTCCCCACGGAAAGATCGTGGCCGAGTTGCCGTTCGGGTTCTGGTGGTCGCTCCTTGCCGACGAGTACAACCGTCAGCTGTGGCAGCCCGCATTGAGGTACGCCTTCGAGGCTCCGGTGAGGCGGCGCAGGCTCCACGCCGAACTCGACGATCTCCGCCGTCTGCGCAACCGCATTGCTCACCATGAACCGATACACACGCGGGATCTCGAAGCGGATCACGCTCGTGTCAT
>JASLCW010000477.1 GCA_030151765.1 Marmoricola sp. | reverse complement strand
GCAGGCCGGGAACGTTCTCCAGCACGACGAGTTCGGGACGAAGGGACGCGATGGCGCGGACGACCTGGGACCAGAGGCCAGTGCGGGTGCCGTCGCGGAGACCGGCTCGCCCCCCCGCGACGGAGACGTCTTGGCAGGGGAAGCCGGCGCAAAGGATGTCGATCTGGCCGCGCCATGGCGTCCAGTCGATGAGGGAGACGTCGCCGAGGTTCGTCGCGTCGGGGAAACGGTGGGCGAGGATCGAGCAGGGCGCACGGTGTGGGTCGTGGTGTCCGACGGATCCGTCCTTGTTGACCTTGCAGACGTCGGCCACGAACACGGTCTCGGAGTCGAGGACTTCGGCCAAGGCAATGTCGATGCCGCCGTAGCCACTGAACATCGAGCCGATCCGAAGCGTCACGTCGCCACCAACTCGGACTGCGGGAGGGCGCCGGATTCGGAGGTCATGCGCTGGCCTCCTCGTCGAGGTAGCGCCACTCGATGCGGGTGACCTCGTCGTAGATGCTCATGCCCTGCGCCTCAACGAAGTAGCGTCGGACGAACTCGCGGGTATCCATGCCCGGGAAGCCCTCTCGCTGCATCTCGCCGTACCGGTCGGCGCCGATCAGCAGACCGGCGAGGCAGTGCCGCGTCACGGCGACCACCTCGACCTCGGCCAGCCGGACCAGCGGCTCTCCCTTCTTCCTGCCCATGACCTTTCGGCACAGGGTCAGCCGGTCACCCGGCAGCAGCAGGCGCTTGCCGTTCTTGTCGAGCCACCAGCCCTTGCGGCGGGTCACGGTCTTCCGCCGTTCGATCACGGCCTGCTCGGTGAACGCGACGGACATCAGGCGGCTCACTGGCCCTCCTCGACGATCTCGCCCTCAGTGACGTCGACCGGCATCTGCTCGCCGCGCTCGTCGGACTCCAGGGCGTCGATCAGGCGCACCGCCTCGGACTTCGTCAGCTCGTTGCGGGAGCCGACCTTGCGACCGATCACGTCGGAGACGTAGTCGAGCGCGACCGTGCGATCCGTCAGCCCGATCGAGGTCATCGCAGCGCCGATCTTCTTGATCTGCGCGGGCGTCGCCATCTCGGGGCCGCCCGGCGCTACGGGCTCCAACTCAGGCTCCGCGGGCTGCGGCTTCGGTGCGCGCTGCACCTTCGTCGCCTTCGGCTTCTCCTCGAGCTCCAGTTCTTCCACCGAGTAGGGGATGCCGGAGAGGACGTCGGCGGCGATGCGCCGGCACACGGTCGAGGCGGCGCGGGCGTAGAGCATGTCCTCGGGCGAGGTCTCGTACTTCTTGTTGTTCGTGTATCCGGCGCGGCGGGCGCGGTCGATGGTCCACTCGGAGCGCTCGACCTTGTCGCTGCCAGCACGGCGACCACAGACGACGACCTTGGTTGCGGTCTCGGTCTCGGTCCACACGTCGTGGCCGCGGGACTGGACGAGCGCGACCATGGTGCGGGCGTACATGCCGGGGGTGCCGCCGATGACGAAGATCGACCGGAGCGCTGAGACGGGCGCGAGGCCCAGTTCGTCGCCGAGCATCAGCGCGGCGGCGGCCTCCTCGGGTTTCCCGGCGAAGTGGCGGGGCACGAACGCGGTGGTGCAGAGCGCGGACGCGATCTGGTGGGCGGAGCCGAGGGCGCGTGCCCAGGTGATGAGGTTCTGGCCGGGCTCGACGGTGGCGGCGAGTTCGATGCTGCCGTGGTGCTCGATGGGTGCGATGGTCATGCTGCTGCTCCGTTCGGGTCGGCGGGGTCGCCGAACTGGTTCTTGATGGCGTCGATCTGCGAGGCGACCCAGGCGACGTGGCGGAACTGCTTCCACGCGAGGTCGGGTTCGGAGACGCGGTAGAGGTCGGCGCCGGTCGGGGTGAGGTGGACGACCGCGAGCCCGTCGACGGCGGGCATCGGCTGCTCGGTGTCGTCCTCGGCGAGGTAGAACTGCGCGTTGCGGTAGGCGGCCATCTGCAACGCAGCCTCGCCGTACACGCTCTTGGAGGTCTTCCAGTCGATCATCAGCCGCTCGCCAGAGGGCAGCGACAGGACGGCGTCGAAGGTGCCTGCGAACCAGTGCTCACGGGACGCGCACGGGCGCTCGGTGAGGATCGGCGTCGGCTGCCACTTGTCGAGGAAGCGGGCGCAGCCCTCGACATAGCCGGTGAGGTGGTCAGGGACGTCGACCTCGCGGCCGTGGATCAGGTCCTCGGCGTAGGCGTGGACGTCGGTCCCGCGGACGGCGGCCTTGTCGCGGTGCCGGTTGTGAGCGGTCTTGAGGAGGTCGTAGCGGGCGTCCTCGTCGTCGAGCGCGTTGAGCACCTCGAGGTTCCCGGCTGCGAACTTGGCGACCTCGCGGGCGGCCCAGTCGACGAGGAACGGCTTGGCGATGCCCTTGCCGAGGATGGTGGTCACGCCGGGCACCCACTGGCCGTCGAGCTTGTAGCGGTGGGACTTGGGGTAGAAGACGAGGCTCATGCCGTCCTCCTCTGGTGCCTGATGCACAGGTGCCGCTCGACCGCTATGTCGGTGCAGTCGATGACGGTGCACTGGTAGGAGCGGGGGACGGCGGCCTCTCCCATCGCTCGTGCAGCGGTCAGGAGTTCGTCCTGCGACACGGCGGGCGCGAGGGTCTGCTGGTTGTCCTCGGGGGCAGGCTCGGCCATGTAGTACGGGTCGTGGGTGTCGCCTGCTTGGCATCCGATGCACATCAGCGGGCCCTCCGCTCGGCGAGGTCGATCGGAAGACCGAGCGTGTCGGCCATCTCGTTGACCTCACGTTCGGCGTCGAGGATGCCGGTCCGCAGCAGCATGTTCGCCCGGCGACTGGCGG
>JASLCW010000155.1 GCA_030151765.1 Marmoricola sp. | reverse complement strand
AGCCGATGCGGACCAGCGCACTCTGGATCGGTACGCCGCTCACCACGAAGCGGGTCGCCGACGGCGCGGTCACGGCCGCACCGAAGGCACACACCCACCAGCCCTGACGGCGGCGGGCCCGCATGAAGACGCCCCAGCAGAGTGCGGGCACACCGAGGACCGCCTCGATCGGGTGCGGTACGGCGTAGATGTAGTGCCGGATGTGATCGCGGAGCGAGTCCATGCCGGTGACCAGGTCGTGCGAGCCCCACCGGGTGAAGGCCCAGCCGTAGAGCAGGCTGATCAGGAGCAGCCCCGCCGCACCGCCCGCTACGACGTACCCGCGGCGGCCCAGGCCGTGGAAGCCGGCGCCGAGCCGGTAGACCATCACGAAGGAACCGAGCACCGTCGCGATCAGCACCAGCGCGCCGAACCTGCCCTGGCGGAGTCCGGCGTCGACACCGGCGACACCCAGGCCGCCGATCGTCGCGATCACCCCGGCCAGGACGGTCTCGACGACCGCGCGGGCGAAGGTGGGGGCCGGCGTGGTGAGCATGATCGCCAGGGCGGCGGAGAGTGCGGCCAGACCGGCCGCGCCGCCGGCCACGAGGGTCGGCCAGTCGGTGAGGATCAACGCGACGCCGTACCCGACGACGAGCGCCACCGGGAGCAGCACCCGGCCGCCGAGCCGCCGGCTGAGCGCTGCCGCGAAGAGCACCGCCATCGCCGTGGCGAGCGCCCGCGTCACCGTCGTCGAGAGACTGACGTGGACATCGCCCCAGAGATGGCCGCGCAGATCGAGCGCCAGGGGTACGGCGACCACCGCGACCGCGAACATCCACGCGATCGCCAGCCCGGTCCGCCGCGAGTCCGGCGCGACGAAGCCTGCTGCCACAGCCGGTCCTTCCGCTTTCCCGGCGCCCCCAACACCGGGCGCCGAGAGCAGAGTAGCGGGCAGCTGCTCACATCCTCCGGTTCGACAACGAGGGATTGGTCTCGCGGGCAGCGCCGAGCTCGCCCAGATCGAGGGTCACGCCGAGCGTCTCCTCACCCTCTCCCGCCTCGACGAGCACATCGCCCGTGGGCGCCACCACCATCGAGTGGCCGGTGTAGCGCGGACCCGGCTGACCGACCGCCACCACGAAGGCGACGTTCTCGATCGCGCGCGCCTGCACCAGCGTCCGCCAGTGCTCGACCTTGCGGGGACCGGCCACCCAGGCGGCGGGGATCACGATCACGTCGGCCGCCAGTGCACGGCCCAATTCCGGGAAGCGGAGGTCGTAGCAGGTCATCAGGCCGACCCGCGCCGCGCCGAGCTCGACGGCGACCGGCTCGATCGGGCCGGGCGTGACCGTCGTCGACTCCTTGAATCCGAAGGAGTCGTAGAGATGGATCTTCCGGTACGACGCCTCGACGCCGGGGCCGGACGCGATCAGCGTGTTGTAGGGCAGATCGGAGGTCTTCTCGAACATCCCCGCAACGACCGTGGTCCGCTCGCCCAGGCGGCGAAGCCCCTGCGCATAGGGGCCGTCGACGGCTTCGGCGTACGGGCGCAGGTCCGAGCCGGGCTGGCCGAAGTCGCGGGCAGAAGCTTCGGGGAGGACGAGCAGGTCTGTGTCGTCGGCGAGCCCGTCCAGCTTGTCCAGGAAGGCGAGATTGTCGGCCGGTTCCAGGCTCGAGGCATGTTGGACCAGCGTCACGCGAAGCTGCTGTTCGGGCCGTTCATCCACTCCCCCAGCTTGCCATGCGAGCGAACTTCGCCGTTTCCCTTGCACCGACGGCGGGATGCGCGAAAACTCTGGAGAGTGAACCTCCACGACTGGATTGACGAACTCTGTGACGCGCTCGACGTGGACCTGGACGTCGACGAGTCGCTGGTGCTCGACGTCGCGCGGGAAGCCGCGGACAACGTGGGCGCAGCGGCCGGCCCGGTCTCCGCGTTTCTCCTCGGGTACGCCGCCGCCCGCGCTGGCGGCGACGCCGACGAGATCGACGGATTGGCCGATTCCGCGATCGATCTCGCCCGCAAGTGGGACCGGACGCCCGACGACCTCGCTCACGAGGATGACGACCCCGAGGTCGAGGCCGAGCTGACCGACGCCTAGCGGCCCGTAGTGTGACGACATGCGTGCCGTCACCGCGCCGAACCCCGGCGGACCCGAAGCACTGGTCGTCTCCGAGCACCCCCAGCCGGTCCCCGGCCCGGGTGAGGTGCGGATCGATGTCGTGGCGAGCGCGCTGAACCGCGCGGACACCCTGCAGCGGATGGGCTTCTATCCGCCGCCGCCGGGCGCCTCCGACATCCTCGGCATGGAGTGCTCCGGCCGCATCGGCGCGGTGGGCACGGGCGTGACCGGCTGGTCCGAGGGCGACGAGGTCTGTGCGCTCCTGGCTGCGGGCGGCTATGCCGAGCAGGTCGTCGTACCTGCGGGGCAATTGCTTCCGGTGCCTGCGGGCGTCGACCTGGCGGCCGCAGCCAGCCTGCCGGAGGTGGCCTGCACGGTCTGGTCGAATGTCTTCATGATCGCCGGCCTGCAGCCCGGCGAGCGTTTCCTCGTGCACGGCGGTGCCGGCGGCATCGGCAGCTTCGCGATCCAGCTGGCCGTGGCGATGGGCGCCGAGGTCTACGCGACTGCGGGCTCGGCGGAGAAGCTCGAACACTGCCGCGAACTCGGAGCGACCCGGGCGATCTCGTATCGCGACGAGGACTTCGTCGAGATCCTGACCGCGGCCGGTGGCGCCGACGTGATCCTCGACAACATGGGCGCGAAATACCTCGGGCGCAATGTCGGCGCCATCGCCACCGAGGGCCGGCTGGTCATCATCGGCATGCAGGGCGGGGTGAAGGGCGAACTCGACATCTCGACCCTGCTCCGCAAGCGCGGCGCCGTCATCGCCACGTCGCTGCGCGCTCGCCCGGCCGCGGAGAAGGCCGCCATCTGCGCCGCGGTCGCCGAGCACGTGTGGCCGCTGGTCGCCGCCGGGCGGATCCGTACGACAGTCGGCGAGAGCTTCCCCCTCGACGAGGTGTCCGCCGCCCACCGACTGATGGACGAGGGCGCCCACAGCGGCAAGATCCTGCTCCGTGTGGCCGACTGACCCGTTCGGTAGCGTGGTGAGCATGGAGAGCCCCGAGAACCCTCACGTCGTCATCGTCGGGCCGGATGGCCAGGAGCCTGCTGCCGTCGTACCCGATGGTGAGGAGCACGGCGACCTGACCAACCTGGTCGAGGAGCCCGCGAAGGTGATGCGGATCGGCAGCATGATCAGGCAGCTCCTCGAGGAGGTGAAGGCGGCGCCCCTCGACGAGCCCGGCCGCGCCCGGCTCGCCAAGATCCTGCACACCTCGCTCACCGAACTGAAGGACGGTCTCGCTCCCGAGCTCGACGAGGAACTCGACCGCCTGGTCGAGCCCTTCGACCAGAACACCCCCACCGAGTCGGAGCTGCGGATCGCGCAGGCCCAGCTGGTCGGCTGGCTCGAGGGCCTCTTCCACGGCATCCAGACCGCGATCTACGCCCAGCAGATGGCCGCCCGCGCCCAGCTGGAGCAGATGCGGCGGGCACTCCCGCCGGGCGCGATGCCCGAGGCGATGGGCCAGCACCCCGGTCAGCAGGACGAGCCGGACGACTCGCAGGCTTCCCCCGGCCAGGGTGGCATGTACCTCTGAGCCTGATGGCGCGAGCGTTGCCCAGGTCTGGCGGCTTCTGGCAGCTACACCGTCGCCTAGGCCAGTTCCTCGAGGATCTTGGCGACACCGTCGTTGTCGTTCGTATCGGCGAGGACGTCCGCGGCCTCCCGGACGGTCGCGTGGGCATTGGCCATTGCGTAGGAGCGGCCCGCCCAGGCGAGCATCGGCAGGTCGTTCGGCATGTCGCCGAAGGCGATCACCTCGTCACGGGTGATGCCGAGGTCAGCGCACACCAGCTCGAGGGTGCTGGCCTTGGTAACCCCGGGGGCGCTGATCTCCAGCAGCGGGAAGGACGAGTGGGTGACGACCACCGGCTGCCCCACGGCATGCTCGGCCGCGGCGACGAAGTCGTCGGGATCCCGCCCGTCTCCCCTGACCAGGAGCTTGAGCAGCGGCTCATCCACGAGTTCGGCGGCCGGGGCGCGCCGCAGCGGGCGATTCGCGGGATCGTCGTCGGCCGGGTGGTGCGGATAGCCGGGCTCGCACGCCCATCCCGCCACGGTCTCGACGGCGAAGAAGACCTCGTCCATCGCCGTGGTCAGCTCGGCCACCGTCTGCCGGCCGACACTCGGCTCGATGCATCGCTGCAGCAGCGGCAGGTCGGCACCCACATCCCACACGAGTGCCCCGTTGGAGACGATCGCGCGCCCGTGGGAACCGACGTGGTCGAAGACCTCCCGCGCCCACCGCAGCGGCCGGCCGGTGACGAAGACGACCAGGATCCCGGCCGCCTCGACCGCCCGCAATGCGGCCTGGGTGCGCTCGCTGACCGTGCCGTCCCCGCGCAGCAAGGTGCCGTCGAGGTCGGTCGCCACCAGCCGGATCGTCACGCGGGTGATCGTCTCACCCTGCGGCGAACCACCGGACATGTCACCGATTGTTCACCCGAGCTTGGGACCATCCGGGCATGACGACCGCAGGGATGCCATGGCGCTGATCGCGAGCGACCGCGCAGCCACGCCACGCACCCTGGTCGACATCGTCGCCGAATCCGTCGCGCAATGCCCTGACGATCCCGCCATCGACACGGGCGCCGTCGTCCTCACCTATGCCGAATTCGACGAGGCGGCCGGCGAGGTCGCCGGGGCGCTCCATGCGCTGGGGATCGGGCGGGGGCAGCGGGTCGGCGTACGGGTGCGCAGCGGTACGGCGGACCTCTACATCGCCATCATGGGCGTCCTGCTCGCCGGGGCGGCGTACGTGCCGGTCGACGCGGACGACCCGGAGGAGAGGGCGCGCCTCGTCTTCGGGGAGGCCCGGGTGGCGGCGATCATCGGCAACGACCTCGACATCACCGTGTCGCCCGAGTGGGCCGCGCCGCCGATCACCGACTACGACCCGCCCACGATCAGCGACGACGCCTGGATCATCTTCACCAGCGGCTCGACCGGTACGCCGAAGGGCGTGGCCGTCACCCATCGCAATGCGGCCGCCTTCGTCGACGCCGAGGCCGCGCTCTTCTGCCAGGACGACCCCCTGGGCGTCGGCGACCGCGTCATGGCCGGACTCTCCGTCGCCTTCGACGCCTCGTGCGAGGAGATGTGGCTGGCCTGGCGGTACGGCGCCTGCCTGGTGCCCGCGCCCCGATCGCTGGTTCGCAGCGGGATGGAGCTCGGACCCTGGCTGACCGCGAACCGGATCACCGTCGTGTCGACCGTGCCGACCCTCCTCGCTCTCTGGCCGGCAGAGGCACTCGAGCGCGTGCGGCTGCTGATCCTCGGTGGCGAGGCCTGCCCGCCTGAGCTGGCCACGCGTTACGCCCGCGACGGGCGCGAGATGTGGAACACCTACGGTCCGACTGAGGCCACCGTCGTCGCCTGTGCCGCGCAGCTGCATCCCGGCGAGGACGTCCGGATCGGCCTTCCCCTCGACGGCTGGGACCTCGCGGTCGTCGACGCCCAGGGTCACCAGGTCGCCGAGGGCGAGTCCGGGGAGCTGATCATCGGCGGCGTCGGCCTCGCGCACTATCTCGACCCGGCGAAGGATGCCGAGAAGTACGCGCCGATGCCGACCCTCGGCTGGGATCGCGCCTACCGCAGCGGCGACATCGTCCGCTATCTCACCGACGGCCTCGCCTTCGCCGGCCGCGCGGACGACCAGATCAAGCTCGGCGGCCGCCGGATCGAACTCGGTGAGATCGACAACGCGCTCGCCGCGCTCCCCGGAGTGGCCGGCGCTGCGGCCGCCGTACGGCAGACGAAGGCCGGCAACAAGATCCTGGTCGGCTACATCGCGCTCGAGGACGACTTCGACCTCGCCGGCGCTCTCGCGACCCTGCGTGCCGAGTTGCCCGAGTCCCTGGTGCCGCGGCTGGCGCCGGTGGACAGCCTCCCCACCCGCACCTCCGGAAAGATCGACCGCGACGCGCTCCCGTGGCCTGTCGAGACGCTGCGTCTCAAGCGCGAGGGAGCCACGGGTCCCACGAGTGCGACCGAGAAGCGCCTCGCCGAACTCTGGCAGGAGATCCTCGGCGCCGACGGCGTCACCGGGGCAGACGACTTCTTCGACCTCGGCGGCGGCAGCCTGACCGCCGCCCAGCTGGTGAGCCGGCTGCGCGAGACACATCCCGAGGCGACCGTCGCCGATGTCTACGAACACCCGACGGTCTCGGCGCTTGCGGGCGCGCTCGACGCGATGGACACGCCGGCCAACACGGTGACCCGCAAGGTCAACCCGGTGCCGCAGAAGACGCAGGCGGGCCAGATCCTCGCGGTCCTCGGCCTGCGCACGCTCGCCGGACTGCGCTGGCTGGCCTGGCTCACCGTCGGTACGGCGACGCTCGGGTCCTGGTGGGGACTCGACGTGCCGACGATCTCGTCGACCTGGGTCGTCGTGACCGCCTTGCTCTTCCTCGCCCCACCGTGCCGCCTGGTGCTCGCGGCCACCGCCGCCCGGATCCTGCTGGTCGGCATCACCCCGGGCGACCATCCGCGGGGTGGCCGGATCCACCTCCGCGTGTGGCTGGCCGAGCGCGTGGCCGACGAGCTCGGTGCCGGGAGCCTGAGTTGCGCGCCCTGGCTCAAGCCCTACGCCCACATGCTCGGGGCTCGCATCGCACCCAACGTCGCGCTGCACAGCGCGCCGCCGGTGACCGGAATGCTGCGGATCGGCGAGGGGGCCTCCGTCGAGCCCGAGGTCGACCTGAGCGGGCACTGGATCGACGGCGATGTCTTCCACCTCGGCGCCGTGCGCATCGGCGCCGAGGCCCGGGTCGGCACCCGCAGCATGCTGCTGCCCGGATCCCGGGTCGGCAAGCGCGCCGAGGTGGCACCGGGATCGGCACTCTTCGGCGAGGTTCCCGGTGACGAGGCCTGGGGTGGCGCACCGGCGACACGCATCGGTTCGGCGCGCGGGCCCTGGGAGGGGGAGGCGCCGCCACGGCTCTATCCATTGCAGGGGCAGGTCTGGAGCATCGCGTACGCCGCCACCGCCGTCGGCGTCTCCGGCCTGCCGGTGATCGCCACCGCCCTCGCCCTGGTGATCACCCGGCCGCTGCTCGGTCATCCGCACGGCTGGGGCGACTGGCTGGGCAGCGCCTTGCTGGTGCTGCCGCTCGCCGGGCTCGCCGGATTCGCCCTGCTGGCAACGCTGATCGCGATCTCCGTGCGGCTTCTCGGTGCCGGGCTGACGTCGGGACATCACGGCGTACACAGCGCGCAGGCCTGGCGCGCGTGGACCACCCTGCGGCTGCTCGACGAAGCCCGGCACTGGCTCTTCGGTCTCTACTCCAGCGCACTGACTCCGGCTTGGCTGCGGCTGCTCGGCGCCCGGATCGGCAAGGACGTCGAGGCCTCGACCGTGCTGCTGATCCCGAGCCTGGTGACCGTCAACGACGGTGCCTTCCTCGCCGACGACACACTGGTCGGCGGCTACGAACTCCACGGCGGCTGGCTCCGGGTCGAGCAGACCAAGGTCGGCAAGCGCGCCTTCCTGGGCAACTCCGGGATGACCGCGCCCGGCCGCCGCGTCCCCAAGCGGGCCCAGGTGGCCGTGCTCTCAGCGGCACCGAGCAGCAGCCTCAAGGCGAAGAGCGGTACGTCGTGGCTGGGCAGTCCGCCGGTGCAGTTGCGTCGCGCCGCCGGCTCCGGCGACGACTCCCGTACCTATGCGCCACCGCCGCGGCTCCGGCTCGCCCGGGCGCTCGTCGAGCTCTGCCGGATCGTGCCGACGATCGGCTCGGTGGCCGTCGGCGTCTGCGTCGCCGTCGTACTGGGCGGGCTGCTCGAGACGAACTGGTGGCTCGCCGCCGCGCTGAGCGGCGTCGTCCTCATCCTCGGCGGCGTCCTCGCGGCCGCGATCAGCTCGGCCGCCAAGTGGCTGTTGGTCGGGCGCTTCGGCCGCAGCGAACACCCCCTGTGGAGTTCCTTCGTCTGGCGCAGCGAGCTGGCCGACACCTTCGTGGAGACCATGGGCGCACCCTGGTGGGCGCGGGCGACGACCGGTACGCCGCTGCTGAACGCCTGGCTGCGCAGTCTGGGCGCACGGATCGGCCGCGGAGTCTGGTGCGAGACCTACTGGCTGCCCGAGGCGGACCTCGTCACGCTGCGCGACGGGTCGACGGTCAACCAGGGCTGCGTCGTGCAGACCCATCTCTTCCACGACCGGGTGCTCAGCATGGACCGGGTCACGCTCGCCGCCGGCGCCACCCTCGGACCCAATTCGGTGGTGCTCCCCGCGGCCAGCATCGGCAAGCACGCTACGGTCGGACCGGTGTCGTTGGTGATGAGGGGAGAGGTCGTGCCGGATCGCACCCGATGGATCGGCAACCCGATCGGTCCCTGGCTGGAGGACGCGGATGCGACGTGACGATCCCTACCTGCCCGGGCACGGGGATCCGTCGTACGCCGTCCACGCCTATGACCTCGACCTCGATTACACGATCGGCACCAACCAGCTTCGCGGCCGGGCGCTGCTGAGCCTGACCGCCCTCGAGGATCTCGAGCGGATCCGGCTCGATCTGCATCACCTGCGGGTGGACAAGGTGACGGTCGACGGACGACCGGTGAAGTACCGGCACTCGAACGGCCAGCTGATCCTCACGCAGACGCTGTCTGCGGGAATCGAGGCGGCGGTCGAGGTCCGCTACCGGGGCAAGCCGGCGCTGGTGCGCGATCGCGCCGGGCACGCCGGCTGGGAGGAACTCGAGGACGGCGTCATCGTCGCCGCGCAGCCTGGTGGGGCACCGTCGTGGTTCCCGTGCAATGACCGACCCGACGACAAGGCGACGTACCGGATCCGGCTGACCACCTCGTCGGACTACTTCGTCGTCGCCAACGGCAATCGCGTCGAGCAGCGGCGGCAGGCCAGCAGCACCACGTGGGTCTACGAGATCGACGACCCGATCTCGACGTACCTCGTGTGCGTGAACATCGGCAGGTACGTCGAGATCCCCCAGGACGCACGCCTCCCGCTCGCGGGCGTCGTACCGGCGGAGCGGCGAGCGGACTTCGAGGATGCCTTCGGTGACCAGCCCGCGATGCTGGCCTTCTTCACCGACCGTTTCGGGCCCTACCCCTTCGCCTCCTACCGGGCCGTTGTGACCGCCGACGACCTCGAGATCCCTTTGGAGGCGGGAAGCCTGTCGACCTTCGGCGCCAATTTCCTGACCCGCGACTGGGAGAACCAGCGGCTGATCGCCCACGAGATGTCGCATCAGTGGTTCGGCAACAGCGTCACCGCGCGCACCTGGCGTGACATCTGGCTGCATGAGGGATTCGCCTGCTACAGCGAGTGGTTGTGGTCCGAGGAGGCCGGACTCCGTACGGCGGCCGACTGGGCCGCGCACCACCACCGGCGACTGTCCGAGCTCCCCCAGGACCTGGTCCTCGGCGACCCCGGCGTGGACGACATGTTCGACGACCGGGTCTACAAGCGTGGCGCCCTGACCCTTCATGCGCTGCGGCTGCGGCTGGGCGACGGAGCCTTCTTCGAGCTGTTGCGGTCGTGGGCGGCGGAGCATGCCTACGGTTCGGTGACGACCGCCGACTGCGTCAGTGCCGCATCAGCCGCGGCGGGCACGGACCTCCGGTCGTTCTTCGACGCGTGGGTCGACGCGGCGGCCTTGCCTGCCTTGGCCTGAGCTTTCTGCGTCGGCTCTTGTGCCGCGGATAGCTGCGCCCAGGTGACCGGGATCCGCGGCGCTCCCACGCCCAACACCTTCAGGCCGTCAGCCGGGAGGCGAGGGCGGCGACATAGCCGGGTAGGTCGAGGTCCTCGACGACCAGGGGCAGTCCGGCATAGCCAGCGATCGGAGAGGGGCGGGCCCCGGCGATCCAGAAGGTGTCGGGCGAGACGGTGAGGCCGAGGCCGGTGGCTTTGAGGATGGCCTCCTTGCGGACCCAGAGGCGGAGCGGATCCCCCGTCTCGGACGGGTGTGCGGCGAGCGCGGGAGCCTGCGCCGCCGTCGGTTCGAGGTCGATGCCGACCGGACCGTCGGCGACCGCCACGAGGACGGCAGCACCAGCCCGGGCGATGCTCACGAAACGGTCGGCACTGCTCGGTTGCCCATGGGCGCCGACACCGCAGCGAGGGCAGGTGTGGACGAGCTCATCGATCCCGAGGGAGGCGAGCAGGGCCGGCTCGTCGTACCCGAAGAGCCAGCGCACGACCCGGCCCTCAGGCGGGAAGGGGACGGGCGAAGACGAGTTCGCCGTCCTCGCTGGGGGCCCGGAGTTCGGTGAAGCCGCACTTGGCGAGCACCCGGATGCTGGCCGCGTTGCCAGGTTCGACCCGGGCGCGGATCCGGACTCCGACGGCATCGGTCGCGGCCAGCAGAGCAGCCAGGGCCTCCGTCGCGATGCCACGACCCCGGGCCTCGTCGACCAGCCCATAGCCGACCTCGGTCTCGAGAGTCCCGTCCTCGAGGGTCTCCGGCGGGCCGAAGAAGCCGATGCTGCCGCAGACCAGGCCGTCCCAGCCGCGTACAACGAGGCGGACATCCCAACTGCTGCCGCCGACCATCGACATCGCGTCGAGGTCGTCCTTGCGCGGGAACTCGGGATGCCATGACGGATCGCGCTGACCGGCGAGCGCGGCGCGGGCCTGTTCCGGCGTGATCACCCGCAGGTGCAGCCGGTGCGTGGAGATCGGGTCGGGGATCTCCATCAGAAGTACTTTCCGAGTTCGAGCGCGACGCCGTCGTCGAAGACGGTGCCGGTCACGTCATCGGCGACCGCCTGCACCTCGTCGACGGCCTGGCCCATCGCCACCCCGCGACCGGCCCAGCGCAGCATCTCGATGTCATTGCGGCCGTCGCCGATCGCGAGTACGTCGGCCGCGGTCAGCCCGAGCTCCGCGCAGACCCGATTGAGGCCGCTCGACTTGTCGACGCCGTTCGGAGAGAGGTCCAGCCAGGCGGTCCAGCCGACGACGTAGTTGGTGCCGTGCAGTCCGAGCCGGGCGCCCAGTGCCAGGAAGTCCTCCGCGGTCGCCTCGGGATCGCGGATGATCACGCGGCTGACCGGGTCGGCGATCATCTCCTCGATGTCGGTCACGATCATCTCGCCGGACAGCTCACCCATCGGGAAGGGCCGGTTGAGCCGGTAGCCGACGCCGCGCTCCTCGACGGCGACCAGCGCCGACGGATGCTCCGCCAGGATCGCGCGTACGGCGTCGCGGGCATCGAAGGTCTCCTCGTGCACCACCTCGAGGGGCGGGTACCGGAAGATCACCGAGCCGTTGGAGGCGACCACCCACGCCGGTTCACCCTCGGCGTCGGCGTCGGCCAGATCGAGCAGGTCGGCGATGCGGGTCATGCCGTGGGCGGAGCGGCCACTGGAGAGGACGATGTGCGCGCCGGCCTTGCGGGCCCGCTGGACCGCGTCGTACACCGCCGGGCTGATCTTCTCGTAGGTCGCCCCCTCGTCCTCGATCCAGGCGAGCAGGGTGCCGTCGATGTCGAGGGCGACGAGCTTGGGGCTCCAGGCCTCAGGCATCGACCGGCTCGAGAACTTCCAGGCCTCCCATGTAGGGGCGCAGCGCAGCCGGGACCCGGACCGAGCCGTCGGCCTGTTGATGCGTCTCCAGGATCGCCACGATCGCGCGGGTGATCGCGGTCAGCGTGCCGTTGAGCGTCGCGATCGGGCCGGTCCGGTCGCCGAAGCGGCCGCGGGTGTCGAGGCGCCGGGTCTGGAAGTCGGTGCAGTTGGAGGTCGAGGTGAGCTCGCGGTACTTGCCCT